>CALBXO010000371.1 GCA_937890335.1 uncultured Pseudomonadota bacterium
GGTCGCACGCGCATACGCGCGCGCGTGATGATGCCAAGCGCGCCCTCCGAGCCGCAGACGATCCTGTTGGGGTCCGGACCGGCTCCGGAGCCAGGCAGCGACGGTGCTTCCCAGACGCCGTCCGCCGTGACCATGCGGGCGGACGCGACGAGCTCATCGATGTGGGTGTACACGGTGGCAAAATGACCGCCCGCCCGCGTCGCGATCCAGCCGCCGAGGGTGGAGAACTCGAAGCTTTGCGGGTAGTGGCGCAGGGTCAGCCCGTGGGCGCCGAGCTCCGATTCCAGGTGGGGTCCGAACGCGCCGGCCTCGATGACCGCCGTCATGTCGTCGAGGTTCACCTCGAGCAGCCGGTTCATGCGAGACATGTCCAGGCTGACCACGCCGGCAAACCCGCCACCCACGTCGGGCTCGATGCCGCCGACGACGCTGGTGCCCCCACCAAACGGGATGAGCGCCACGTTCTGGGCCGAGGCCCACGTCAGCGCCGCGATGACATCGTCTTCGCCTTCGGGGCGCAGCACCGCGTCCGGAGCGACTGAGAAATCACCCTGGTAGCCGCGCACAACGTCGGGGTAGCTGCGCCCGTACGTGTGGCAGGCGCGGTCGCGCGGGTCCGTGCTCCAGAGGTGGGCCAGGTGCGGGGGCGCGGACAGCCGGCCTGGAGGCAGGCTGAGGTCTGCATCTGTGGGGACGGGGCCGAGCTTGATGTCGGTGACGCCGAGGAACATCGCGGCGAGCTGGGCCAGGTTCCTGCGCCCGTCGTCGTCGGGGAATTTGTCCTCCCAACCCCAGCCCCAGAAACTGCGTCGTCGTTCGGTCATGCGGCCCCGGTCAATGTCGTGGATGCGGTGCCCGCGGGCTGCGTCTACATGGGCTCGTAGGCGTACGGCTTGTCGGTGAGCTCTTTGCCGTCGAAGGTGAGCAAGCGGCCCTTGTCGTCCACGACGGTCTCGAGGTTCACCGGGCGCTTCCACACGCGGAAGCAGCTGCCGAGCACGTCGCCCGCGTAGTTCATGTCCAGCTCCGTGCCCTGGAACCTATGGTGCAGCAGGAGCTCGGAGCGGTTCTCGAAGTTGGCGTTCTTCACGTAGATGAACGGCTGACCAAAGTTGGTGAGCTGGAAGAGCAGGCGCTCTTTGATCTGCTTGAACTCGCGGCTCTCGATTTCCCAGTTGCCGGACTTCTTGTTGTAGGCAAAGGAGAAGAGCTTGTGCTCGCGGGCAAAGTCCTCGGTGAGGAATTCGTCCACGAAGGTCACGTCGTTGTAGATGGAGCGGACCTGAAAGATCTTGTCGCGCCCGAGGCCGAGCTGGCGGTCCCAGTCCTCCTTCATGGCGATGTTGTCGCAGTCCTCCCACTCCTTCCCAAACTGCCCCTTGTTCCACCGCTCCTCGATGTTGCGGAACAGCTCCACCCCCATCTTGTAGGGGTTGAACTGGCCAGGTGAGGTCGCGACGATGCCAGCGTATGCGATGCAGTAATCCACGATCTCCGAGGCGTCCAGCGCGCCCTCGGTCATCATCCTGGAGTGCCAATAGGTGGCCCAGCCCTCGTTCATGATCTTGGTCATGCCCTGGGGACTGAAATAGTAGGCCTCCTCCCGCGTGATCGCGAGGATGTCCTGCTCCCAGCGCTCGAGCGGGGCGTTCTCCAGAAGGAAACCCATCACATCGCGCACGGGCGTGTCGGGGAATTGACGCGCCTTGTCGAGCTCGTCCTCCATCTTCTTCTTCTGCGCCGCCATATAGTCCGGAGGATTGATGTATTCCTCCATGTAGTCCTTGGCGGCGAGCCGGGCGATGGTGGGCTCCTCGTCCTCTTCGTCCCGGCGCTTGTTGCGCACGATATGGGGCGAGTACGGGTCGATGAGGTTGTCGATGCTCAGGCAGACATCGATGAACGACTCGACGCGATCGAGGCCGAACCTGTCGATGTAGCGACGGATTCGAGTGGCGTGGTTCGCCATCTCATCCATCATCTTTCGGTTGGTCTTGCTGAAATAGAAGTTGTTCTTGAAGAAGTCGCAGTGCGCGTACACGTGCGCGATCACGGTCTTCTGATCGACGAGGTTGTTCCCTTCCAGCAGGTACGCGTAGCAGGGGTCGGTGTTGATCACCATCTCGTAGATCTTGGACAGGCCCCACGTGTAGCTCTTGCTGAGCTGCTCGTACTCCATGCCCCACCGCCAATGGGGGTACCGCGTTGGGAACCCACCGTAAGCGGCGAACTCGTTCATCTTCTTGTAGTCGATGATCTCGAAGATCGTGTCGAAGAAGTCGAGGCCGAGGCCTGAGGCCGTCTCCCGGATCTCTTCTTTGATCTCCCAAAGGTGCAGGGGCAACGTCATAGCCGCAGCGTCGCACCGTTGGGTACCGCGGGCAAGTCCAAAGCGGCTCGCCTGCGCCCCTGCACTGCACGGAGGAGTTGTGGAGGCCGTTGGTGGCGGCGCGCGGCCAAGCAGTTGCTCTCCGGCGCGATGTCCAGCAATCTTCTGCGGTACCCCCGCTTCGGAGAAGACGATGCGCACTCGAATTCTGATTCTGACGATCTCGCTCGTCGGTTGTTTTGTTGCTTGTGGCGACGACTCCAGCGACGGCAACAACGGGACGAACAACGGAACGAACAACGGCAACAACGGCAACAACGGCAACAACGGCAACAACGGCAACAACGG
>CALBXO010000372.1 GCA_937890335.1 uncultured Pseudomonadota bacterium
TGACGTTGGCCGCGGCACCCGCCAAAGAGTAGCGGCGCCGGGGTAGCCCGGGACGGTTTGTCGTTCGTCCGCCGGCCACCTATGCTGTGCAGCGGACCTCGGGAGCCAGCAGCTGGCGGTACCCGAGTACATAGATGGAGTCGGACGTGAAAAAGTATCTCCCGTGGTTCATCGGCGCTGGCGTGATTCTGACCCCGGCGCTCGCGTGGGCGGGCGTCCGTGGTGCGCAGGCCATCGGTTGGCTCGACTGTGGCTGCAGCTGTTTCTAGCTCTGGCTCTGGTGGGAGTCCTGCCGCGAACGGCCAACCGGCCGTCCCAAACTGGAATCTGCGGCTTCTGTCTGGATTGACCGCGCTCCTCGTCGTGGCCTCGGCCTCGGCCGCACTCGCGGATGAATCCAACGCAGCGACGGCGCCTCGGGGCCCGGTCTCCGCAGGACAGCGCGCGGTGGCAGCGGGCGCGGCTTTCGTGCCTGGCACGGTCGTGCACGGTGCGGGGCATTTTGTAGTCGGTGAAGCCCAGACCGGATGGCGCCTGCTCGCGGCCCAGGGGACGGGCGTTGGCCTGCTCGCGCTGGGAATCGGCGGCCTCGCGGTGACGGGGGCCTCGCCATGGCTGATTCAGCCTTTCATCTTCGCGGCGACGGGTGGAGTCGCGCTGTTTGTCCTCCCCCTCTTTGCAGACCTCTACGGCGTGATCGCGCCGGCGATCGGCGCGGGCGAGCCTTTGAGGGTGACACCGTCGCTGTCACTGTCGGTGGGCTATCGGCACGTGGACAATCCGGTGTTCGGATACCGGCACTTGAGCCGCACGCACGTGGAGATCTCAGGGGGCGCCTGGGGCGCAAGGCCCGTCCATTGGAGAGCCGTCGACGGCGACAACGTCAGGACAGAGGTCCCGCTGTACTTCAGGCCCATCGATCGACGTGGAGATGGGCTCGACGGGACATTTGTCGAAGTCGAGTTGGGGTACTCCCTTCACCAGCACGGAGGGGATGCCTTCACCGAGCAGGTGGGCCACGCGCTGACCCGGGCGCGGCTCGACCTCGCCCACATCGGCCCGACGCTGGCTGGCTCTTTTGTGCAGGCGGGCGTGGGCTACGGGGCCGGGTGGGTGTCCTATGAGGGCCTCCCCGGTGACGCGACGCAGCTCACGCTGGCGGAGGTCGCATGGGGCTTCTACCTGGGTCGCCGGCCCCAGTTTGGCGAGTTTGCCATCTACTACGATCATCGACACGACGGGTATGCGGCCGGCCTCAAGTCAACGGGGGTCGGCAGCGGCGCCATTGGGCACGTGGGCGCGCGGGTGGAGCGGTCCGTGTGGGGTGATTTTGGGCTGGCGGCCGATGTGGAAGTGGGTTCGGCCCTGGTCGCCGGCGCATCGCTTGTCTACCGGCACGGTGCGGGGAGATGAGTGACTGGACGCAGAGGGCCCGCGCGATGGCGTGGGCGCTGCTGGCGGTCTCCGGGACGGTCGCGGGATGCGTGGACGTGGCCGACGAACGAGCGCAGTTCGACGGGTCCGTGGGTTCTGCGCGGGCCGAAGCTGCCTCCGTGCGGGTTGACGACGGGCTCGCCGCCATCCGAGGCTTCGAGATCGACGCAAGGGGCGGTGGCCGCTTGGAACTGTGGGCCCAGGCGCCGGCGCTCGCCGTCACGTTGGAGCCCGGCGGGACCGACGTCTGGACGATCCAGGCCCGAAATGTCATGGACGGCATCGAACTCCGCGGGGAGGGCCCCAGCGGCGCGAGGCTGGCCATCACTGAGGTGGCGCGGCCGATCCCCACGGAGACCACCTGGCAAGTGCAGACCGGAGCGGCTGGCCCGGTCCGGCTGTTCCTCGTTCCGCCCGATCTGAGTGGGGAGGGCCCGTGGAGCGTCGCCGTCTTCGCCGACGTCCAACGCTGCATCGACCACGTCCAGGACATCTACGACGGCATCAACGCCCAGGACGACAACATCCGGTTTGCGCTCATTAGTGGCGACCTGACCCCCAACGGGACACCCGAGTCGCTGGATCGCTTCCAGCGTGAGCTCCGCACTCTCGACGTGCCGGCCTACGCCACATTGGGAAACCACGAGCTGGGTTCCGGGCAGTTCAATTTCCATCGTCGCTACGGGCGCGGGAGCTTCAGCTTTGTGCATCGCGGCGCGCGGTTCACGCTTCTGGACAGCGCGTCCGCCACGGTGGCGCCCACCGCGGACCGCTGGCTGGACGGCTGGCTGGACGACGGCGCGGACGCGCTCCACCTGTTCATTACGCACATCCCGCCCCTGGACCCGGACGGGACGCGCAACGGCGGCTTCGCGTCTCGGGCCGAGGGGCACCGACTGGTCGCCAAGCTCGCACGCCACGGCGTCGACATGACAATCTATGGCCACGTCCACACGTTTGAGTCCTTCCGGAACGCCGGCATCAAGGCCTATGTCAGCGGGGGAGGCGGGGCCATCCCGCAGCGGCTCGATGGCATCGGACGCCACTTTCTGGTCCTGACCGTGACGCCAGGTGAGGAGTCGTTCAGCGTGCGGAAGGTTCGTGTGTTCCCTGAGTTTCTCTAACTTGGGCCCGCCCGGGCCCGCCAGGGTCGGAACACGACCAACCACACCACGACCGCCGCAGCGAGCCCGGCGCCCACGTCGGCCACCCAATGCTGCTTGGTGGTCAGCGTGGTCGCGGCGATCAACAGCGCGTAGCCAACACCCAGCGGCCAGAACCGGGTCCCTGTCTCGCGGAGCAGCAACCCGGCGAGCAGGGCGTTGGCGCAGTGCAATGACGGGAAACAATTGTGCGCAGGATCGGAGGCCTGAAGAATCGAGAGCGCGTAGCGGCTCAGGGTCGCGTCGCCGACCACCGGGCGATCCATGACGACCGGCATGGCCAGGAACGCGCAGCCCACCACCGTCAGCATGGCAAGATTGGCCAGCGCGGCCCTGCGAAGCGTGAGCCTTCCTGGGTAGAGGTACGGCGTGATCATGAGCCAGAAGTAGGTGAGGTAGATCCAGATTGAGGGCGTCCACAACGGGATCAAATCGTCCAGCGGCGTGTGCAGTCTGACCATGCCTCTGCCCTCGGACAGGGCACCCAGCGCGAAGTAGGCCAGACTCCAACCGCCCATGACTGCCACGGCCAGCACAATCCACTTCCAGTGCGGCTGCGCAGTGGGGGGCGCGCGACGCGACGCGAACAGGCCAGCGGGGATCGCGACCGCTGGGCCAATGACAACGCAAAACACGACCGCCGACCAAGCCGGCCCAGGCCACGATGCCACCGCCTCGACCAGGGACACGAGTGGCTGGGCGACGAGAATTCCGACCGCGGCCCAGAGCAGACCGCGGCGGGCCCACTCGTCCCTGTTGCGGTGGGGCAGGGCGGACACGGTCAACCGCGCAGCGCAGCGCCCGCTGGGGCCCGGATCGTCCGAACGAACGCGATGGCGACGCGGCGCGCCTCGTCCGGATTGTCCTGGTAGTCCAGCGAGGTGAAAAAGCGCTGGGCGCTGTGCACGAGCTCCACCTCCAGCTCTCCTGTGCGGGCCAGCAGGGCATGCGCCACAAACAACAGTCCGTAGCCACGTTTGACGGGGCCCAGGAGTCGGGGGTTGAGACGGAAGGCTCGTCCGGCGAAGGCGAAGTAGGCCGGCACGATGTCGATCAGGCTGTCGCCGAGGTCTTTCACCGCAGCGCGCACCTGATCCACGCGCTCGATGCCTACGTGGGACAGCATTCGAACCAGGTACTCGGGGTAGAACACGTCCGTCGTCTGCGCAGCGTGCAGGTGACCGGCCACGATGGCGTCGGCGCGCGCAATCTCCGGGTCGTCGAGCAGTGCAGTCAGGGAGTCGACGTCCAGCGCAACTTCCTGGGCACGGCTGCGCACTCGATCTTTGACCTCGCTTCGGTGGCGTCCCAGATCCCGCTTGATGGCCAGGAATTCATCGTCGGCCAGGTCCAGGAGTCCCGCCAGCCGGGAGAACCTGCGCCGGACCGACGGAGGTACGGCGGCGGTGCTCTTGTACCCCAGGTCATGCTCGATCTCCGCCCAAGCGTGCTGGAGAATCGTGCGAATCTGAACCTCAAAGCGCAGCGGCTGGCCACCGTCGTCGGGTGAGCGGTTCGCGCGGCAGATGTAGTGCAGCGAGCGGTACCCAAACCGGTCCAGCGCGGGGCGGCCCCGCTTGTCCACCGAGTGGGTCAGGTCCACGTCGAACTCGCCCTCGACGAAGCGCGCCGCGGCCTCCACGCCGTCGTCAAAATAGGTCACGACCCGAAAGCCCAGCAGGTCTGTGATGTCCGGCAATGCGCGGTAGGTGCGGTCCGGCCGCGCCAGTTTTCCGCGCAGGCTCCCCGTCGCCTTCAGGCGGTGGGAGATGGTGTGAACATTCACATCCGCGCGCAGGTTCAGCGGCGCCAAGCGGGCGTCAACGTCGTCGCGAAGGGCTTCGAACGCGGGTCGTAAGGCTACGTATTGGGAGATGAGATCGTCGATCACGGGGCCGAGTACTGGGGTTGTCACTCCTTCGCTGTCCGTAGCCACACTATCCTCTTCGCGTCGCAATCCCAATGAGACATGCGTGTCGCTTTGAGATTTTCGCGGTCCTGGATCGGGCGCCCATCGCGGCAGCTCCGCGACGCTGGCGATCGCCTGGCTGGCACCGCGATTGCAGTTATATGGGTAACACGCCACACTCCTCGGACTCCCCCCCGACAGGTGGACTCCATCTGACAGATCCCGGTGGCGACGGTCGCGCATGCTGTGCGTTCCGGCCCCTGTGTTACGACGCGGAGACGATAGAAATCCTATGGGACAATTGGCGGGCTTCGGCCCAGGAACATCGGGAATGCGGAGGGGGGCCGCTGCACTGATGTATACGCTGCTTCTTGCCGGTGGCTGCGGCGATCAAGACAAGGAAATGGCGGTCGATCCGATCGGTGGAGGACAGGACTTCGTCACCGACACAGGCGCGCGGATTGGGTTGACGGCCAACATTGAGACCGCGGGTGTCATCATCGAGGGTGCGTCAGTTTCCCCGCAGATGACGCTGCATCATCGGCTGGCCGGGATCCAGGCATGGCGCGACAACCCGGCGCTCACCGCGCTGCGCGACGGGCGCCTCGCCGGTAGCCTCTTTGGCCTCGCTCCGGGTCGCTTCCACGAGGCGCAGCTCAGAGACCCGCAAGGCAAGCCAGTGTGGACGGACACCTTCAAAACGTTGCCGGTGGAGCCGGAGCACAGCGCAAAAGGCATCCTGCATGTGGACGCCAGCGCCGAGCCCGGGGGCGACGGCGGTCCGTTTGCGCCCATGACAACCATCGCCGAGGCGCTCGCACTGGCGCCGCCAGGCACCGACATCAAGGTCCGCGCGGGCGTCTACCGCGAAGAGTTGGTGATCACCTCAAAGGGCGAGGAAGGTCGCTACATCCGCATCCTGGGAGAGCCCGGCGCGATTCTGGACGGCGCGGACCCCAGCGCCCTCGTCGGCGAGCTCGCGTGGCAACCGGAAGGTGCGGGCGTCTACAGTGTGGCCTGGTCCAATCCGGTGCACTACCTCCGTCGGGACGGGCTGCGCGCTTACCAATACGCCTCGGTCAGCGAGCTCAAGGACGGCAAGCACGAGGTGGCCGAAGGGTGGGCCCGCGAGGATGGCAGGTTGTGGGTCCGCACGTGGGAGCACCCCTCATCGTACATCTGGCGCATCCCGGCGCTCACCGCCGCCATTCGAGTCGTGGAGACCCAGTGGATTTGGATCGAAGGGCTGGAGATTCGGGACTACGGCGCGGGTGAATTTCCCAAGGGAATCGACCTGCAGACGGCCCGAGATGTCGTCATCCGCAACAACCACATCCATGGAACCCCTTCACCCATCTGGGCGCGCGACTCCTCAGCGAGGGTTCGCATCGAGAGCAACCGGGTGGACCAGATGGGCACGGAGGCATGGCCCACGGTGGTCGTTCAGGGCACGGACAACGACGACATCGGGATCCACATTGAAGATGTGAGCGGATGTATCGTCCGTGACAACGATGTGCGCTCCGTCGCGTCTGGCATCGTGACCGCGGGCTTTGAAACGCTGGGCAAACCGGGGGTGGCTGTCGACGTCGACGTGTACAGCAACCGCCTGGCCGATATCGCCGTGGACGGCCTGGAGCCTGAGGGCGAGTGCATCAACCACAGGTTCCGCGGGAACACGGTGGATGGCGCCCACAATGGGATCTCCCTGCAGCCGATTGGCACCGGCCCCGTGTGGCTGTTGCGCAACCGAATTGCAC
>CALBXO010000373.1 GCA_937890335.1 uncultured Pseudomonadota bacterium
AAGGTTGTAAGGCCGCAGGTATGTTTCGCGAATGTAGTGGATGACGTCGTACTTCTGATCGCTGGCCAGAAGCACCTCGCGACCATCACCGAGAATGATGTTGAGTTTCGGGTTGTCCAGCGCCTGGTGGTTGACGTGGTGGCACGCCGCTGCAACGTGCAGAATCGCCTCCTCGAACTCCACGGCGTCCACGCGCTGCATCGACGGAATCGCAGCCAGCCAGCCAGCTGTACTTCCCGTGCCGAGGCCGATGACCAGCGCCGATTGCGGGTCCGGGTGCAGGGCGGCGGGGATGATTCCGCTCATGACCTGGGTTGGCGCGTCACCGATCGCGTTGCCGTCGGGCTTACCGTGGACAATGAAGCTCAGTCCGTTGCCACCGTGGAGTGCGACGCTGGACTCCACGCCGTCCTCCTCCCACACGATGGGCCGGCGGCGGTCGCGCAGGAGCGCCTGCAGGTCATTGGGACTGTCGAGCTGCGGTTTGAGGTGGCCAATTCCGATGGGCGAATGGCGCCAGAACGCAGTGGGCCCCTCGGCCGACAGGCAGCCGGCGCAGAGCACGCCGAGGACAACCACGGTGGCCGCGCGCGCACCGGTGCGCTGCCCGCGCCTGGCCACCACGGCGACACAGGCCAGGCCGAGGACGACCAGGACCGTGACGCCCAGCTGCCAGACACCCACGGCGCCGAGCAGCGGAATCAGGCCAAAGCCGCCCGCCAGGCTACCGAGGATCGCGCCGCCCGTGTTCCATGCGTACGCAACGCCGATGTGTTTGCCGACGTCCTCTTCGCCTGTCCCGAGCAGGGCGATGAGCACCGGGAACTGGTAGCCCGCCACCACCGCCGCCGGGAAGATCACCACCATGGCGACGACGCCCCAGACCGCGACCAGCGTCCAGAAGCCGGAGAAGCCCAAGGGGCGCAAAGCCATCGTCCAGACGGCGATGTCGTCCCCGAACCACAGCGGCAGCGCCAGAAAAAACGCCTCGAGCACACACGTCACGGCGAACGTCATTAGAGTGGGCCGCTTGCTGGCCCCGCCAAACGCGTACAGCAGGCCCCCGATTCCGATGCCGAACAATGCGACGCCGAGGATCAGCCCAAACGTATACGACGAGCCGCCCAGGAGCGGCGCGAGCACGCGGTACCAGCACAACTCCATCAAGAGGAAGACAAAACCCACCAGCCCTGCGGCGACCCAAACCAGCCGCTGTGGTGCCTGCGGGTGGACCTCTGCGGCGGGTTGCACTGCCGCCGGGGCAGCCGCCTGGACCGCGTTGGCGTCGGCCTTGGCCACCAGGTGGGCGACATAGAGGGCGATGAGAGCGATGAGCGCGTTGGCCGCCGTGGCCGACCACAGCGCCGCCCGAGTGCCCAGGAGCTCGAGCGCCAGGAACGTGGCCCACATGGTGCCGGTGACCGCCCCCAGGGTGTTCATCGCGTAGATGAGCCCCAGCGAGCGCCGCCCGAGGTCGTGTGCGCGTTCCGCCGCTTTGACGGCGGCAGGCAATGTGCCGCCCATCAGGAAAGTCGGGATGCCGAGTACGATCGCAGACAGGATCAGCCGCAGGGCAGTGCCGCCGACGGTCCCGAGAGCCTCCTGGCCACCGAGACCAAGATAGAGCTCACGCACAAGCCAGATGAGGAAAGGGCTGAGCGCGGCTGCGGCCGCAACGCCCAGCTCCAGGCGCGCGTAGAGGGCCAGCGGGCTGGGGTGTGAGTCCGCGCGCTTGCCGAGCAGCAGGCCGCCGGCGCCCAGGCCGCCCATGAAGATTGCCAGCACCGCGGCGTTGGCCATCGTGGACGCGCCAAAGACGTGGCGCAGCATGCGCAGCCACGTGATCTGGTACACGAGGGCGCACGCGCCTGAGCCCAGGAGAATCGTTGCTACGAGTAGTGGAAGTCGTTGACGCACTGCGCCGAACGTTTGCCCGTGTTCCCGCGCGCGTCAAGTTGCCTCTTGCTCCGCGCGCGAGGCTCGTGCAAGTTCGTGCGCCGATGGCCCCTGGAAGATTTCAAGAGTTTCAACACCGCGCCCTGCAGGGCCTGGTCCACCGCATCAGCCGGCTGCGGCGCGACAGCGTCGTGGTGCGCGGGCACACGATGCCTTACCTGACGGCGGGTTCAGGGCCGCCTGTCGTCTTGCTGCACGGCTTTGCGGATCAGAAGGAGACGTGGAGTCTCGTCGGCCGGATCCTGAGCGCGCAGCACCGGATCATCGCGCCTGACCTGCCAGGATTTGGCGCCGCGGATCGAATTCGTCCGGAGGAGGCTGGGACCGCAGCGTTGGCGGACTACCTGGCCGGTTTCCTGGAGGCTCTGGACCTTGCGCCTGCGCATGTGGTGGGGAACTCCATGGGCGGCGGGGTCGCGCAACGTCTGGCGACCGGCTGGCCCGAGCGGGTTCGGACACTGAGTCTGGTTTGTTCGATGGGCCCCCCGCTGCCCAAGAGTCAGTTCACAGTCCACCGCGAGGAGCGGGGTGGAAACGTGCTCGTCCCCGAGACGGTGGAGGAGTACATGGCCATGCTCGAGTGGGTGTTCGAGCGCAAGCCTCCCTTTCCCGGGGTCGTCCTACGCCATATGGCGCGCCGTCAGGTCGAGCGCGCCGCGGAGTTCAGGGCGTACTTCCAGACGCTCGAGGACGAGTGGGACTGGGAACACGTCGAGCGGGCGACGCAGCCGACGTTGGTGGTCCAGGGGCGGCGGGACCGGGTCATCCACCCGGCGATGGCCCGCGGTCTGGCGGACGCGCTTCCGGACTCGCAGCTGGTGATGCTGGCGGGGACCGGACACGCGCCCCAGTGGGAGAAGCCCGCGGAGACCGCGCGTATTCTTCGTGTTTTTTTTGCCGCGCACTGAGAACTGACACTGCCCTTCTGGGGGCTGATCAGTGCAACGGGTGACGGCGTCGTCGCATTACGAGCACCAGGCTCAGCAGCACGAGTATCGTGAGGATCGCGGTGGTGCGCCCGGCCGGACTGTGCACGCTCGAACAGCCGCAACACCCATCCTGGTCCGCACCGGAGCCGTAGCCGACGGAGTCGTCGTCGATGCCCAGGTCGGCGCCGACCCCGGCGTCGGTGCCTTCGTCTGGCAGACCTTCCGGCGAGAGCTCCAGGTCGAGCTCGTCGGCGATGCCGGCGCCGTCGGCGTCAAAGACCAACAATTGGGCCCGGTACAGACCGTAGGGAAGGACCCCCTCGTCGTCGGTCCCGTTCCATTCGTAGGCGAGCTCAAACCGTTCAACTCCATCGCCGGAGAAGACTTCACCGCGCACGGTCGTGGCGTTGGGGTCGTCGAGGCTCCAGATGCGCAGCTCGATCGTGGACAGGCCTGAGGGCGCTGTCACCAGCGCGGTAATCGCCGTGGCCTCGCCGAGCGCGGGGTCGAAGGGGTTCGGCCGGGCCTGGAACCCCGTGATCATCGGTCCGGCGGTCACGATGAGCACGCCGTCCGACGGCGTAGGTTGCGCCGCCCCGTCGGGACCGAGCGCGGTGACCCGCGCGAAGTAGCGGGCGCCAGGCACCAGGGACAGGCCGGTGAAGATGTGGGAGGTCTGCGCTGTCACGACCGGGTCCACGACCTGGTTGAGGTTCTCCGTCAGCAAGACCAGGCTGTATCGGATTGCTCCGGCGGACGCGTCCCAGGCGATACCCAGCGCGTCGTTCCGGGAGGACACGTCGATGTCCACGTCCGGCTCGACGATGAGGTCGCCCTGGCTGACGACGACCTCTCGCACCTCCGCCACCGGCGGGACACCGGCCTGGTCGATCCCGACGAGGCGCGAGTTGGCCGTGGGCGCCACGACCTCGATCCGCCCGTCGCCATCAAAGTCCGCCAGGATCGGGTCCCCGACCTGTCGAAGCAGGAACAGCGACCAGGTGCTGGCGCCGGTTCCCGCGTCAATGGCGTGCAGGTACCCCTCCGGGGTCCCGATCACGTAGTCGTCATCTCCGTCACCGTCGATGTCACCGACGGCGATGGAGCTGATGCGCCCGGTGGCGAGGCAGTTGTCGGCGTCCGCCGGCGCTGCGATCGCCTGTACGTCAGGGCCGCGCAGACAGAAGCGGCGAACGACGGAGCCGGTGAGTCCGTCGAAGACGACGACATCGCCGTTGACCCCCGGCATCGCGATGTCCCAGAGGCCGTCGCCGTTTGCGTCCGCGAAGCCGGCGTACTTGCCCTCCGACTGGTTGTGGCTCGGCTCAGACGTAGCGCGCCACACCGAATCGCCGTCGCTGATGTCGATCGCCAGCTTCTCCTGTCGAAAGAGGTTCACGAACACGGCCGATCCGGCCGGCCCGGCGTAGATGGAGTTGTGCACGGGGCGCGAACTTCCCTGTGGGAATTGGGTAGGTACGCCGATGCGCTCCAGGGTGCCCCCGTCGACCTTTTCGGCCACGATGAGATGCATGAGCAGGAGCTCGTGCAGTCCATCGCCGGTCTCGTCGTCGAGACGGAGCAGCTCGAACAGCGGTGGGGCGGCCGGGCTGGTGTAGCTGTTCAGGGTCAGGCCCGTGTCGCCGTCCACGGTGATGGTCTGACGCTGCCCGTCGAGGCCAAAGACGATGCCAGCGATGTCTGGGCCGGAGGAGCCTCCAAACTGCCCGGTGAGCAGTGAGGAGGGCGGTGTCTGGGCGTCCGGGAAGGACCGGCTCCACACCTGGGATCCGGTCTCATCGGCAAGCTCCAGGTACGGGACGCCCTGATCGTCCACGCCAGCCTGTACGGTGACCCACTCGCCGTCCCGCTCAAAAGTGAGGAAGCCCGCGGCGCCGCTCGAGACCGCACGTCTCCAGTTCTCGCCGACGCGGGAGTTTTCGTCGGTGACGCTGCCGTCGATGGACACGAGACTCAAGCCCGAGTCCCGGTACAATACCTGGCCTCGGCCTGCCAAGGCTGTGGTGAGGTGTCCGGTGAACCGGGCCTCGTCAACCAGCTCCAGGCCTGGATCGAAGGCCAGGAGACGCCCGACGTCGGTTTTGACAATGGCCAGGGGTTCGCCGCCGGCGACGTTGGCCGCGCCCAGGAAGGTCATGCTCACACCATCCGCGATGGTGGCGGAGGCTAGCGTTGTTCCCGCTCGGTGCAGGATGAGATTTCGGGTGTCTCCGGTCGACTGCGTGATCAGAAGGGCGGCGCCGCCGGCGCCCGGCGTGTAGGTGGCCGGGGCCACGCCCGACTCTCGGGAGTTGATTCTGAAGTCACGCACGGTCCTGACGACCACCTGCGCGTCGCGAATTGTGTCCTCGTCGGCGACGCCGCCGCCGCGGGCGAGCCCGACGATGGAGACCTCACCGCGTGCAGGAATTCTGATGCTCGACGGCTGCGTCGATCGGGTGATCAGCTCATCGGCGGCGTCGTCGTCAACATTGGCGACGCCGACGCTGACGCGGTCGGGGAGGTATGCGCGCAGACTGCCCGTCCCGGCGTCGTAGATCGCCACGACCCAACGGCCCGGTTCGTCGATGCCGTCCTGCGCGCCCAACTCCTCGTCGTTGTTGAAGACCGAAAGGGCCACCTCGAGCTTGCCGTCCCCGTCAAAGTCACCCAGCGCGCCCGCGGGCGTGAGCGTCGACGTGGCTGGGTCTGCGGTGGCGTATTCGTACTGCCAGAGCACCTGCTCGCGCGCGTAGCTGTACGCGGCGACTCCGACGGAGCCGGCGCCCGAGCCAGACGCGCCTGTGAAGAGGAGGTCCTCGGCGCCGTCCCCGTCGAGGTCCGAAGCCTGTGCGAGCCCGTAGCAGAAGCGTCCCTCGGTGATGGGCGGTGTCACACGGCGCGTCGTGCCCTGGCGCATGTCTACAAACACAACGCGGCAGTTGTCCTGGTTGACCACGGCGACCTCGTAGTCGCCGAGAAGCTCGATGGGGCCGATGTCGACGACGCTGCCGTCGAAGTCGGCGATGACCGGCCGGTAGACCGCGGTCGGCAGGGCCTCGTCGGTGTTGGTCCACTGTCGGGCCTGTGCGTCGTCCCATCCGGAACCAAAGTCGTAGAGCGCCAGGGAGACCGGCCGCCCGATCGCCAGTAGCACCTCCATCTCTGGGTCGTCGTCGACGGGAACGAGGAACGCCTTTGAGTTGACCAGTGGCTGTCCGCCCTCTCCCTCAAGTCGCCACAGCTCGCGTCCAGACGCGCCGTCGAGCACTACGAAGATGGCTCCTCGGGCCAGCAGCTCCTTGCGCCCGTCCCCGTTGAGGTCGGCCAGGCCCTCGAGGTGCGTGAGGCCCAGCGCCGGCGTGTCCCACAGCAGGGTC
>CALBXO010000374.1 GCA_937890335.1 uncultured Pseudomonadota bacterium
GACGCACTCGTACACGGGCGACCAGCGCCTGCTCGACGCCTCGCACCGCGACCTCGGACGTATCCGGTTGATCGAACGGCGGAGTGTCGTCCGGTGGGTGCTCACTGTCGGGAGTTGGCTGGCGGGGCCGGCTGCTCAAGCGGCCAACGCGGTCTAAGTCCCATCTGCTGGCGGGTGGGTTCCCCTCAATGCTGGGAGTGACCCCCGCGGACGCGTAGGCCTCGAGGACGAGTCGTTCGAATGGGCGCATCTTCTCCTCCCGAGGTTGCACGTACGGAAACGTGCCGTCCGCTATTCTGGCCCGCTACTGCCCTTGGAGGGACGATGACTGAGGTAGTGACTGTGCTGGTGTGCGCCGCCATCGTGGTGGTCGTGGTGATGGGGATGCTGCGACCCGATCGCCGTCCAGAGCATGCGACGTTGGCTACTTCGCTCGGAATCCTCGGCACCTTCGCCGGCGTCGCCTGGGTGCTGTTGAACTTTGACGTCCAGGATGTGGACAACGGCATTGCTGAGCTGATGTCCGGTATGGAGATGGCCTTTGTCACCTCGGTCGCTGGCATCTTTGGTTCCGTCGTCCTGCGGACGCCGAGCTTCCTTCGCGCAGGCGCGGCCACGACAGGTCGGACCACCGATGACGTGGCGGCGCTGCTTCAGCGCCAGAACGAGGTCTTGCAAGCCATCTCGTCCACCCTCTCGGGGGGGGGTGACAGCACGCTGTTGACCCAACTTCAGCTGATTCGGCAGGAAAACGGCGACAACAGCAAGGCTCTTCGAAGCGACTTTGCCGATTTCGCCAAGCGCATGGCGGACAACAACAGCAAGGCTTTGATCGACGCACTCCGCGAGGTCATCCGAGACTTCAACGCCAAGATCAACGAGCAGTTCGGGGAGAACTTCAAGGAGCTCAATGAAGGTGTCGGGCGGATGCTCGACTGGCAAGAACAGTACAAGGCCCAGATCGAAACCAACGTGGCGGTGTTCAACGACGTGGCCGCTGGCATTGGGGAGGTCCACAAGAGCCTCCAGGCCGTTCGTGAACAGACGGCGGCCATCGGGGACGCGACCGACAAGCTCGCCGACTTGATGCTGCGGTACGACATCCACCAGACGGCGCTCGAGGAACGGCTGCAGGGGTTCAAGGACCTGGGCGACCAGGCGGCGTCTGCGCTCCCAACGATCCAGCAGACGCTGGACGACATGACGCGTGGCCTCCACGACGAAGTCACGAAGACCATCCAAGCGACGGCAGACGCGTCCAAACAGTTGACCGAAGCGAACGTTGCGGGCCTCGAGCGTCTCGGGAAGGCAGCGGAGTCCCAAGAGCGTGCGGCCAAGGCCCTGGACGACGCGGCGACTCAGGTGCGAGATCAGGCCAGTCAGTCCGGTGCCGCGATGGAGCGGGAGGTCGAGCGGGTCATGACGTTCATCAGCGCCCAGGTCGGACGTACGCTCCAGACCACGGAAAGCGAGATGAACACGCTCCACAAGAACCTGGGCGCGGAGATGACCAAGCTCTCAGCGGAACAGAGCGCTCGCATCCTGAAGCAGATTGATGACCTGGACAAGGCGCTGGAGGCCGAACTGACCAAGTCGCTGCAATCGCTGGGCGCCAGCCTGGCGTCGCTGAGCGAGAAGTTTGCGAAGGACTACACTCCGCTCACCGCAAAGCTGGAGCGGGTCGTCCGCATCGCTGATGGGCTCGATGTATGAGGTCGCCCGAGACGGGCGGGAACGAGTGGGTGTCGGTGTCCGACCTGATGTCGGGGCTCATGTTGGTGTTCCTCGCGCTGACCATCTTCTACATGCGCAAGGTGCAAGACACGGTCCAAGACCTCACGAAACAGAAGGAAGAGGTCGAGTTGGTGAGCAGCCAGTATCTGGATGTTCGAGAGGACCTGGCTCGAGACCTGGAGGAGAGTCTGGGCACCGAACTCGTGGAGTGGAACGCGACGTTTGATCGCGCCAGGCTGGCGATTGTGTTCGTGAACGATGGGCGGTCCTACTTCGCGCCGGGGTCCGCGACGCCGTCAAGTCTGTTCAAAGACCGGCTGGACCAGTTCTTCCCCAAGTACGTCAAGGTGCTCGAGCGGCACAAGGCCAACATCACTGAGGTAAGGATCGAGGGCCACACAGACCCCCACTGGGATGGCCCAGACCCGTACATTGGCAACATGAAGCTGTCGCAGGGTCGCGCTCGGAACGTCCTGGCCTATGTGCTGCCCATGCCGTCGGTCCAGGGGAACTGGGGCTGGCTCGAGCCGGTGCTGACCGCCAACGGCTTGAGCTTCAGCCAGGCGCTGCCTGATGACGCGGCCTCGCGGCGGGTGGAGTTCCGCATCCTGACCGACGCTGCGGCTTCGCTCGACGACATCCGCCTCATCCTGGAGGACGAGTGAAACTTCCGGACTTCAGCGTGTTCGAGCCACTGGTTCGGGTGCGCGAGATGATGGGCGCCGACGAGGACGGTCAGGTCCAGGCCATTCCGTGGGAGCGGCTTCGACTTGAGGGCGTCGAGATTCCGCTCCACAGCGTCGTCGCAGATCCCGAGGAGACGCTGACGTGGAACGGCGCCCGTGTGCTGCTTTACATTCGCGACAAGTACAGCAGCAACGCGCGGCCGAAGTACCACGTGTCCGAGTGCTCAACCCTGCGGCAGATGCGGGTGCAGGGGCGGATCGAGCGCTATGTCGTGACGAACCGCACGGACGGGGTCTTCGTGGTCAAGGTGGTTGACAAGCACACTGGGCGTGTCCTTCGCAAGGACGTTCAGGAGCGCCTCGCAGTTTGCCACAATTGCCTCAGACAATTGGACTGGGACGGGTACCGTTCCGCTCGCAACACGGACGCGGTTGTCCGCGCGTTCAGTCCCGCCGCCTTCTTCAAGGTCTACACCAACCACTGGTCGCCTCCGGTGGCGACGACCAGTCCAGGTCGGGGGCGCCTCGGGCGCCCGCTACAGAAGAAGACCAAGGGCGATGCGATGCCGCCCTGGGCGAAAGACATCGTTCACCAGGGTCACCTCCAGGTCCTGCTCCATTTGGAACGGCATCGGCCGGTGACGGAGGAGGAGGTCACGCGCATGCTTGGCGGACCACGGCACCACCGGCGGTTTGCTCGACGCGTCGCTGAGCTGGAGAGTCTTGTTCCGTTTCGCATCTCCGTCCGGACACTGGGCGGGGTCAAGCACTACCTTCGCGAGTAGGTTTAGGGGAGGGCTCGAATGGCCTTCTTCAGGGCCTTCTCAAACCGGACCATCGCGTCGATCAGCCGGGCTTGAATAGCGGGCCAGTCTTCGTGGTCAGACAGACCGCCGCCGTCGGTGATGTGGAATGCGATGCGGCTCGCACGTCGCGCATCAAGGCGCTGCCAGTCCAGGTGACTGCCAAATGTGCGGTGGATGGCCTCTGTGTGCTCGGCCAGCCCGTCGAAGATGGCCTTGTTCGCGTCCCGGTCTCCGGTGTCGATGTAGAGCTCCACCCGGCTGGACTTCTTCAGAATGACGTAGTTGAAGCCAAGCCCGGTCTTGCCAGCTCCGGCCGCGACCCAGCCCTGACGGACGGGGGATACACCCGAGTGGAGGCGAGTCCGGTCCTTCGCTTTGGAGAGCAACTCGGTCCAGAAGTCCAGGTAGCGATTGGCTGATTCCCGAATCTCCTTCTTCTTCAGGCCCACAGCCCGGGCCTCGGAGCTGGGACCCACGATGAGCGTGAGCAGCGGCGCGGGTGCTGAATCCGCGATGCGGACCGCCTCGGCCTTGATCAGGTAGAAGTCGCACGCGGTGCTTTGGTTGAGCCAGTTGACGGCTTCCACGTGCTCTGGCCGAGGCTCGCCGACAATCCAGATGGCGGCCTTGGCGTCCCATGCGGTGAGGTAGGTGATGACCTTGCCCAGGTGGTCGTGGTCGCTGCGTCCCAGCTGGTTCTCCACGACAACCGTGTTTCCGCTGCTGTCTTGGGCCACCAGATCGACCGAGAAGGACCCGGCGGCCTGCTCGCGCTCGGCGTCCACGAGGTCGAGATCGATGACCTCGTTCAAGACTTCGAGGTTGTCCTGGAGCCAGGGGGTGAAGTCGGATGCTTCGTGCGGCCAGACGGTCCTGAGGTTTACCCGCTCCAGCCTGCCAATGGTCAACTCAGCCACGACGGCACGGTACCAGCCGACCGGGTGCCAGACCTCGTTGAAACCCGGACATCAG
>CALBXO010000375.1 GCA_937890335.1 uncultured Pseudomonadota bacterium
TTGATCTCGGGCCCATCCGGCACATCGACGCCCGCGTCCGCGCCGTTGTTTCCGTTGTTGCCGCCGCCGTTGTTCCCGTTGTTGCCGTCGCCGTTGTTCCCGTTGTTGCCAGCGCCGTTGTTTCCATTGTTGCCAGCGTCACCCCCGCCCACGTCGTCGGCCACGCCTGTGTCGGCGCCTCCGCCGGAGGTCGTCTCCTCGTCGCAACCCAGCAGAGCCACGCAGGCCACGGCTACCCAACAGATTGATCGCATCTCTACCCTTCTTTGCGCCCGAACCCTCCTGACCGCCGGCGGTCAGACGAAGCCAGGACAGCTGTATTCATTGAGCCCGGGCGCGTTCTCACGATGGGGGCCGCTTGTCATTGTTGGAGTATCGCCGGTTTGCCCGCGTTGGGCCATGTGGACCCCACGCTACCTCCCGTGCCACCGCCAGGGATGCCCGGTGGGCGTTGTTCGCGACGGCGCACTCGGCCATGATTGGCCCATGGGTTTCGCAGCGCAATGGGTAGAGATTCTGTCGGGTCCGGGCGGCTTCGAGATGTTGAGCAGCCCGGTCACCCAGAGGCTCTATGTCGAAGTAATGGGGACGAACCCTTCCCGGTTCGCTTGGAGTCCTGCGCACCCCGTCGAGCAGGTGAGCTGGCTCGACGCCGTAGCATTCTGCAATGCCTGGTCACTTACGCTGGGGCGGTCCCCGGCGTACGAGATCACCCCCGGCAGCGTGGTGCGGCTGGGTGGCGCGGGGGTTCGGCTCCCGACGGTTTCCGAGTGGGCGCGCGCGGCAGGGGCGGGCCCTGCTGACGACGCGGGCGCCGGGGTGCCGGTGGACGACCTGGCCTGGCACGGGCGCAACAGTCATGTGGACCGCGACGATGGGTGGGCCGCGAACGAGGGCGAATTCTGGCCCCTGCCGGAAGAAGACATCGTGCGGTTTGGGACCCACGAGGTGGCGCAGAAGCGGCCCAACCCGCGGGGGCTCTACGACATGTTTGGCAATGTGGAGGAGTGGGTGTGGGGCGCGCCAGGGGACGGCGGGGCGGTGGGTGACCGGGTCGATCCGCGGCGCCCTGGTGTGGCCGTGGCCACCCGCGGCGGCTCGTTTCTGTCCGAGCCGGAGCTGCTGGCGGGCGCGACCGGTAGCGGCGGACCCACCCAACGCGCGTTCTACATCGGCTTCCGGTGCGCGCGGTCAACCCGGCCCCTGTAGCTGCCAGTCATCGGGAGCACTAGAGTACGAGGCAGACCCCCTCAACGCAGATGTCGCGACCGCCGCAGTCCGCGTCCTCTTCGCAGTCGCGCTCGTCGGGCTCGTCCACACAGTCGTGGGTGAGCTCGTCGCAGACGCTGCCGTCGGCGCATTGGTCGTCGTCTTTGCACTCGGGGTCGTCAGCGGGGTCCGGGTGATCGTCGATGCAGTCGTCCGCGACGGTGATGTCCGTGTCGTAGAAGATGTCCAGGTTGCCGGCGCCGCGGATGTTGTTGGCGACCACGCTGCCGAAGATCTGCAGGTTGCCGACAAACCCGATGTCCGCTGTCGGTGCGTAGATGGCGCCGTAGAAGCGCGCGTTCCCAACCTGGAGGACCGCAGCCTCGGGTCCGCCCACGTAGAGTTTGAACGCGCGAGCGCGGGCATCCTCCTCCCGCGCAAACCGGATGTTGCCGATCGTTCGGACGCTGCCGGCCACCCAGAGCTCAAGCTCCGCGTAGGGCGCCAGGTTGAGTTCGAGGTGACCGAGGCTGTCGATGTCGCCGTCCACGTAGAGTCGTACGCGCCCCTCCACATCGATGCGCGCGGCACCGATGAGCGCGTCGGCTGTCTGGAAGTAATAGTCGCCCTCGCGCAGCACGACCTCACGCGCGCCGATGCCGCCGTTGGGCAGCAGCCCATTGTCATTGCGGGTCCCGGCGGCGCGGACCTCGGCGGCGACGTCGATGATCTCCTGCGGCGAGCATCCGCAGGGGGTGTACCCGGCTTCGTACGGGAAGCTTCCGCCGAGCGCCGTGTAGTCCACGTAGCCAATCGTCTGCACCGCGCCGTTGGTGTAGAGGTCGCCGAGGATCTTCACGTAGCCAAGTCCCCCCACATTCCCGTTGACGCGGGCGTCTCCGGAGACAGCGTAGGAGCCGATGCCGCCGAGCTCCCCACCGGACTGGAAGTCTCCCTGCGTGATGATCGTGCCAATGCCGCCCACGCGACCGCCCACATCCAGGTCGCCGCCCACGCGGGCGTATCCGATCACGTCCATCTGGCCGTTGATACCGACGTGTCCGTGCCCTGAGTCCTCCCCAAAGGTGCGGCTATAGGATCGGGTTCGCAGGCCCTGGCCCACATCCTCCAGCGCGCCACAGAGGCACAGGGCGTGGCCGAAGACCTGGTCCTCTTGTGCGACCTCTTCGTCGCAGAGGGTGTCAAACCCATCGCCGCCGTCGTCACCGTCGCCGCTCCCGTCCTCAGGGGCGCCGCCGGGGCCGGGGACCGGGCTGTCGTCGCCGCGCGGTGCGCCCGGCGTGTGGCCGTTCTGACCGGCGCCAGGTTGGTTTGGATCGTTCCCGTCGCCAGGGTCACCGGGCGCTACGTCGCCGCACCCCCACAGGGTCAGGCAGGCAGTCAGCAGGGCAGTCATCAATCGCATGGAATCTCCGCGGGGCGTCCACAAAACAATCAGCGCGCCGATGTAGAGCACGGCCGGTGCCAGAGGCACCGACGCCGTGCTCATCGGGAGATCGTGCGGATGTGACCCGTAGCGCGCGCGCCACACCGGTCAGTGGTGCAGCCAGCGCGCCACACAGTGCGTGCGGTCAGAATTTGGCGACGGCCTGTACGAACACCCATTGGGCGTTGCCGACTGGGTCCTTGTCGCCTGACGTGATGCCCTCGTCCGGCAGGAACAGCGCCCAGCCAACCAGGCCTGAGACGCCGTCGTAGAACTTCCAGCCCGCGACGACGTCGGTCTCAAGTCCGACCCGAAGCGCCTCGGGCTGCAGGCGCGTGAAGTCGTGGACCGTCACCGCCAGGCTGCCACGTTTGTCGCTGAAGCTGTACGCGGCGCCGCCCCGGAGCTCCCGGATGTTGGTGCGGCCGCCTATGAGATCCATGTAGCCGAGGAACTTGTGGGCCGTCGGGTACAGATGGTCGTACGCTTCATTCTTCGCCGTGTCCGGATCGTCGCCCGAGGCCTGTGCAAATGCGACGAAGAGGCGCAGGCGGTTGAGCAGGGTGACCCCCACCTCGGCGTCGGCAAAGTACGCGGAGCGGTCCACGTCCTGGTCTGTGCACGCGCCGTCGTCGCCGGCGATGCAGCCACTTCCCGTCTGGAACGCACCTTCGACCTCCAGGTCCACCGGCGCCCAGTTGCCCCTGGCGCGAAGTCCAGTCGTCAGCAGGCCGCGGCGCGGCTGGGTCCCGTCGTCCTTGCCCGCCTCGGGGGACTCCAAGCGCGCGTCGTAGAGCAAGTAGACGTCCACCACCTCCACCGCGTCGCCGCCCGCACGGGTGGAGGCGTAGAGGCCAGTTAGCCAGGCGTCCTCGTCGAACAGCTTGCCGGAGTAGCTGGCCGGTTGTTCGACCCAGCCCTCCGCGTATTGTGCGCCGATGACGTCCAGTTTGGTGTCGCCAGGGAGCGCGACTACCAGACGGCCCGCGTCCCAAGCGCGCCCGACCTGGCTCCACCCAACGTTGCCGAGGACCCGGTGTGCGCCGTACGCCAATTCCTGGCGTCCGACCCGCACGCGAACCGCGTCGTTGGCCTCGATCTCAAACCAGGCCTCGTGCAGGCCAATTGGCGCGTCGCTGAGCGAGTCGCCGCCATGGACCCCCCACGCGGCGGCATGCTGGAGCTGAAGTTTGCCGGTCACCGGGCCGCGCTGGCCAGACACGCCGAGGCGCGTTTGCTGCGTGATGACGTCGACCTCGTCGGGGCGCGCGTAGTTGAGCACGTCCGGCGTCAGCCCGAAGTGGCGGTTCACGAAAAGCTCGGCACGTGGGCGCAGGCTCGCCTCGAAACGCCACTGCGTTCCTCCCTGCTTGCATTTGCCCCGGCTGCACGAGCGGTCCTCGCATTTGCCTTCGTGGCATCTGGGTTTGGCGCTGTTTGACGCCGGCCCTTGGCCAGGGGCCGGCGGGGCCTCCTGTGCGGACGCGGGGGCCGCAAGGACGAGGACGAGTAGGGCGAACGAGAATCTGGTCATGGGGGACA
>CALBXO010000376.1 GCA_937890335.1 uncultured Pseudomonadota bacterium
CATTGTTGGCGCCGTTGTTGGCGCCGTTGTTGGCGCCGTTGTTGGCGCCGTTGTTCCCGCCACCGGACGTCTCTTCCGCCGCGCACCCAGCCGCGAGGACGAGGGCCAGGAGAGTGATCGCAATCAACAAACGATTTTTCATGAGCGTGCTCCGTGTCTGTGGAGGTTGGTATAGCGGCATCCTATCAATGTGCCAACGTGGGACCGTTCCGGTAAAGTCGTACTGTGCGCATGTCGAAGGTACAGTGGCTGGCGTGCAGGGGGACGGCAGCCGGAGCGCCGTGGCGGACGACAAAAATCACTTGCAACGCCCAGGCGAGGGACTCTCGGGGGAGGGACCCCCAACGCAGAAGGCCCTGCGCCCAATCGACGAGCCGATGGAGTCGGGGTCGCCGCGTCGTTGGGACAGCACGCCGTCGGACGCGGCCGCGCTCTTGTCGCGCCTGTCTCGCGGCGAGCGTGAGTTCAAGGGGGCTCGGCTGGCGTTCAGCCGTTTCAAGGCGTGTAGCCTGCGCTGGGCCATTCTCGACGACAGCGACCTGCGCCGGTCGGACTTTGAGGGCGCCGATCTGGGATACACGAGCCTGTGCGGCGCGAATCTGTCGGGCGTGAGCCTGGTGGGCGCGAGCCTCGAGAAAGCCGTCCTGACGGGCGCGGATCTGCGCGAGGCGGATGTCCGCGGCGCCGACTTTTCCGGCGCGGATCTGACGGACGTCGATCTGGGATTTGCCGTTGCCAATGAGCAGACGCGGTGGCCGGCGGGCTTTGAGGCATCGGCCCGCGGTGTCTTTGTGCTGGGAGGCGCCCCCGTACCGACGCCGACTGGGAGCGCGGACGACACCGGATTTACCGCCGTTCCTCCGGAGCCGGCCAGGTATGTCCAGGTCACGAGCGGTGTCTGCGCCGTCGCGACCTCAGACTCCAACCTGACCTCATCCTTGGATCTTGAGTCGGAGATTGAGCAGACGGATCCAGGCCTGCCCCCCTCTCCCATTCCGGTACCCGCCGTGGAGGCACACGTCGCGTTCACGGAGGCGGTGAGGGACGGCCAACGGAAGTTCCCCGGTGCCCAATTGGGCGGCCTTCGGCTTGTCGGCGCCAACCTCTCGCGGCTGGACCTGCAGGGTGCTGATCTGTCGTCCGCGCGGCTGCCCAGGGTAAACCTGCGCGCGGCCAATCTGCGAGGCGCCGACCTCCGCGCTGCCGACTTGCAAGGCGCCAACCTTGTGGGGGCGGATCTGCGGGACGCGCAGCTTGACGGGGCAGACCTCAGCGGCGCAAACCTGAGCGGCGCGATGCTTCCCACCGAGATTCGTGGATTGGTCACCGCAGACGCGAGAACCCGCTGGCCCAGCCGGCACTGACGCAACCGCTACCAGACGGCGGCAACTCTGCCCATGCCCCGATACTCCATCTGTCTTGTCGCGGCGCTCCTCGCTCTCGCCCAATCTGGCTGCGGCGAGGAAGCGGATGGCGCACCCGCCACCGAGGCTGAATTGCAGCTCCGGCGCGCTGAGGGAGCTGGTGGGGCGGTTGTGACCGGCGCGAGGGCGCGGTTGTCGCTGGCAGGTGGCTCGTGCCTCGATGTCGCCGGTTGCGTGACGCCCGAGGTGCAGGGTGCCATCGCGGTGCGCTTCACGGGTGATGCGGCCGCTGAGCTCGTCGGTGACCCCAGTTTGGCCAGCGGTGCTGGCGTCATCGAGGTCCTGGGCCGCTCCGCAGGCTCGGTTACGGTCCACGTCAGCGCCGACACGCAGCTGGGTGTCCGGGATGCTTCGTTCGCGCTCGATTTTGTGGACGCCGCGGCGCTGGAGATCGTGCCGGGATGCGCGTCTGACCTGGGCGGTCAGGAAGCACTCGAAGGCCGTCTTGCGTCGGGATTCGCCATGGCAATCGGCACCTCGATGCCCGTGAGTGTCCGGGTTCGCGACGCGGGCGGGACGCTGCTGACGGGGTTTGGTCTCCAAGCACTGACAGCATCCGAGGGACTGACCGTGGAGCCGTCGTCGGAGGAGGGCGCACCGGCCACTCTCACGACCTCGGCGCTCGGGGACGGCGTGCTGGCGCCGGCGGTGGGGGAGGGCGAGTTACTCGAGGTGCACACCTACGCGTTTGACGAGGTCAATGGGTTCTTGTTTGTGACGCAGTTGGACGAGGAGGAGGCGCGCTTCACGGGCGATCGGATCGCGCCCGTCGGCGGTGTGGTCCGGGTGGAGGCGCTCCCCCTGGTCAGGACCGACCTGGCCTGCACACTGCCATTCGACGTGAAGTTCTCAGTGCGCACGCCGGATGTGTGCGCCCTCGATGCCGAGGAACCTGTGGTCGCGGCGCGCTGGGTGGCCGTCAGGATGGAGGCGGTCGGGTCGTGTGTCGTGCACGCCGCGCTCACCAACGCCAACGGACGCGGCTTCGAGCGGGACCTCGACCTCGAGGTGCAGTGATCCGCGGGTGTCTGCGGGGCCCGAGTGGTGGGTCCGGTACGCAGAACTGACGTGACCTCCCCGAGGGCCGATTACTCCAGGTCGAGATCGTTGAGCTCGATGACGTCGGTGTTCTTGCGAGGCTGCGCGGGTCCGGTCCCCTGGACGACGCTGTACACGGCGCGGGCGGTCGCGATGGGGTTGGCCCTCTCCACTGCGTCGGTGGGGAGGCTACCGCCCCAGATGTTCATCCGCGCCTGTGCGATCCGATTGCCCATCCGCACGATCTGGGCCTCGCAGACGAGGTCTTCCTCCCAGCCGGGACGGACGAAATCCACATAGAGATCCACTGTCGTCACGCGGTCGGCGGTCGCATCCAGCATGGCAAAGGCCGCGGCACTCCCCGCGGCGTCGGCCAGTGATGAGATGACGCCCGACGCGAGCATCCCGGTGAACGGGTCGCCCACCAGCGCGTCGCGCCAGGGGACGCGCATGACCACGTGGCCCGGCTCGATCTTGTCAATCAGGAAACCCAATGAGCGGTTGAAGGGCACCGCCTCGCGGATGAACTCGCCAATCAGCTGGAGGCGGGTGTCGTCCAGCATCGCAGGATCGTCCTCGTCGCGGCCGATGCCAGGGGAGCTGATGGTGTGCCGGCTCAACTCCCGTATCCACTCGTCCGCCGAGCGCAGGCGTCGTGAGAATCCCCGCATGACGCCGATGGCGATGCTGGGATGCAGCTCGGCCGCCCCAAGGAACGACTCCTGATCCAAACGCAGAAGCTCGCAAGTTCCAATCGCTCGGACCGTGGCTGAGCGCCGTGAGCCGTCAATGAGGCTCATCTCCCCAAAGTGCTCCCCGGCACCGAGGCGACTGAGCACGATCTGCTCACCGGCCCCGCCCTTGAGCACCACTTCGACAAGCCCCGAGGCGATGACATAGAGCGCGTCCCCGCTCTCACCGGCCTCCACGACCACCTCGCCGGCGGTGAACATGCGGCTCGACATGGACTTGCTCAGCTGTTTCAGCTCGCTGTCGCGCAGTCGGGAGAAGATGGGGACACTGCGCAGAAGCGCTGAATAGCTCATGGACATTCCGTGTGGTTCAGGGGTGGCGCTGCGCGCCGCTTCGTCTCAGATCTGGCAGCCCAGCCCGGCACTCTGGCGAGAGAGCCGGTGTTCGTCGATGAACTCAGATTCGGTCGCCCGGTGTGGTCAGGAGAGCGACCAGGTGCGACGAAGTTGCCCGACGGCCATGGCGATTTCTCCCCGAAGAACCGCGTCCTCGGCGACCATGCTGGCGCGGGTCAGACGATCGGCGACCCAGCGCCAGAACTCGCTGTGGTTGTCGAAACCCGGACGGCGGGTCTCGTAGACGTCCAGCAGGTCGTCCCATCGCCGGCGAACGAGGTAGCGGGCCTCGAGGCCCAGGAACGCGCCGGATGGGTCCGTGGCAAATTCGTGATCGGTGACATCAATGTCGAGTTCCATTGTCTCCTCCGTGAGGGCGCGACGCCTGCGCGCCTGGGGCGATTGTGTGCCGGTTCTGCATGTGCGCAAGAAACCTACCCCGCGCGGGATTCAGGGTGCACTGACGGTGTCGAGGAACCCGTCGAGCCTGGTCAGCAGCACAGGTGACAGCGTCGGGGGGCTGCTGGGA
>CALBXO010000377.1 GCA_937890335.1 uncultured Pseudomonadota bacterium
CGCCCAGCTGGTCTCGGTACAGCTCCGAGATCCGCTGCAGCTCTACAAAGCGCTCGTCGGCGGTCTCCCGCTTGTCCAGCTGCGTCAGGTAGACGCCAACCAGCTCCGCCCAGGCCTCCCGCTCGCGGTAGATCGGCTCCAGGATGGCCCCGATCTCCATGACCGCCTGGCCGCTGCGGAACATCTCCTCGAGCGCCATCAGGGCGTCGACGTGATCCGGGCGACTCATCAAGACGTCGTGGTAGGTCCGGTACGCGGACTCGACCTCCTCGAGGGCCGTCTCGTAGACGCGACCCAGTCGGAACCGCAGCGCGATCTGATCGTCCTCATCCGCGGCTTGGAGAATCTCCTCCTGGATGACATCGGCCAGCTCGGCCCACATGCCCGCCCGCTCGTAGAGCCGATCCAGGCTCGCGATCGCCGTGGGGTCAGAGGGCTCAAAATCCTGCACGCGGCGGAAACTCTCGATCGCCGCGGGCACATCGTGCAGCTCCACCTCCTGGATGCGCCCGATGCGCAGACACAGGTCCCTTGCGACCTCCATGTCCATCAGCGCGCCGACGCGCTCGTTGAGGGCTTCCACGAGGATCTCCCACGCACTGAGCTCATCCGCCAGCCGCTCGAGAGTGTCGGCGATGCCGGCATTGCCGGGCGTGACAGCCAGCGCCCGAACGAACGCCTCGAACGCTCTGGCGGGGTCGGACAGTCGCAGCTCGTGGGTCTGTCCAATCTCGGACAGCAGCTCCGCCTTGCGCGGCGGATCGTCCACCACCGAGACCATGATCCCGTACAGGTCAATCAGCTCCGACCAGCGCTCGGACTCCCGGTAGATCGGGCTGAGCACCTCGGCGGCCGCCCCGGACTCCTCGCCGTTGCGAACGAGCTCCTGGAGGGCAGTGGTGGTCTCCGCGTGCTGCGAGTCCTCCTCGAGGATGCCCCGGTACGTCTCGATGGCCTGCGGGACATCCGCCATATGCCGCTCGAACAGCGAACCCACGCGGTACTTGAGGCCGAGAACCTCTGTCGGGTCCTCGGAGAGGTCGATCTGTCGGTTGAGGGTCTCCAGCAACTGGCCCCACTGCTCCGTCGCCTCGTAGAGACGGTCCAGCACGCCCAGCGCGTCCCGGTCCTCCGGGTCGGCATCCAGCACTGCGCGGTACGTGTCCACCGCGCGGTAGCGATCCTCGAGGTGCTCCTCGTACACCGCACCGGTCAGGAAGAGCAGCTCGCGACGGTCGGCGTCCGACTCGGCCAGGCCCATCTTACGCTGGTAGAGCTCGATGAGGTCGGTCCACCGCTCATGCCCGAGGTACAGACGCTCGAGATTTTCGATCGAGATCTTGTCGGCCGGGTCCAGGTCCAACGCACGCTCGTACGTCGTGATGGCATCGCCAGCCTCGCCGAGCATGTCTTCGCGGATGGTCGCCGCCCGGAACAGCAGCTCTTTGCGCGCGTTCGGGTCTTCCGTGAGCGGTGCCTTGCGCAACAGAATCGCGACGAGCTCCTCCCATTGCTCCAGCCCCTGGTAGATGCGCTCGAGGTTGTCGATCGCCCCGGAATGCTCGGGGGCGTGATCGAGCACGCGCTGGT
This sequence comes from uncultured Pseudomonadota bacterium, assembly GCA_937890335.1. GTDB lineage: Bacteria > Myxococcota_A > Bradymonadia > Bradymonadales > CALBXO01. The sequence continues at coordinate 1,591 of CALBXO010000377.1, forward strand.
AGTGATCGGTCGCCGCCACAACGTCGGCCAGGTACTCTTCCTGGATCGCCGCGATGCGCATCTCCAGGCTCGCCATCAGGTCCGGATCGCCGGCGTCACCGACCTCGCGGGAGAGGACCCCGACGAGGTCGCTCCACATGCCGGTGGACTCCGCCAGTCGATACAGCTCCGTGATCGTTGTCTCGTTCCGGACATCCTCACGCAGCGCACGCGCGAAGGTGTCAAACGCCTCTGGCGCGTCGCCAAGATACGTCTCGCGGAGCGACGCCGCCTCGTGCAGGTACCCGACCTTTGTCTCGGGCTCATGGGAGGCCCCAATACGGATCTCCAGGGCGCCGGTGAGCGCGGCGAAGTCCTCGGCACCACGGTAGATGGGCTCGAGCACGTCGACAACGAGGACCTGGTGGTCCGGATGGGACTCCAACAAGGCCTCGAGCGCCTCGCGCGCGTCCTGGTTGTCAGCCTCCTCGGCGAGCACCTCTCCGTAGAGCACCACGGCGTCTTCGACGCGGTAGAGGTGTTGCACCAGCAGCGCCGCGAGCCGGCATTTGACAATTCTCGCCTCGTCCTCGTCCTCGACGAGTCCCAGCTGCAGACGCAGGTTCTCCGCGAGCTCTTCGAACCGGCCCTCGACCTCGAACAAGCGGTCCAGCGCCTGCGCCGCGCGCAGATTGCTCGAATCCTCCGTCAACACGGTCCGGTAAATGTCGATGGCGCCGGGCGTGTCCTCGAGCATCTCCTCGTGCAGGACCGCCATGGAGAAACGCAGCTCCTCCACGCGCTCAGCACGCGTCGGCTCGTCGCTGTCCCCGTCGGCGTCGTCCTCCGACGCGAGCAACAGCGCCAGACGCCGCCCGTAGACTTCGTCCAGCTCGTTCCATTGCTGACCGACACGGAACAGCTCCTCGAGGTGCTCGAGCGCCAATGCACTCTCGGGCTCGACCTCCAGCACAGCCCGCCAGGCATCCTGGGCGCGCGGTGCGTCACCCAGACGCTCCTCGACCACCTGCGCGATGCGCGTCCGGTACGCCAGCAGCAGCATCGGGTCCGTCAGGTCCAGACCGATGTCTTCGAGCAACGATACGTACTCGCCCCATTTGTCGACCGCGTCCGCGATCTGCTCGAGCCGCTGACCGGACGCGTCGGACCGCGGGTCCTCACGCAGCGCGCGACCATAGGCATCGAAAGCACGCTCGGCGGAACCAAGCTGGTCCAGCAGGGTCTCGCCGATGCGGGACAGCAGGCCCACACGGCCCTCGGTATCCGAGGGGTCCGTCGCCTCCAGCTCGGTCTCCAGCGACGCGACCAATTTGTCCCAGTCCGAGTTCGCTGCGTACAACGGCTCCAGGATCTCGGCGACCTGCACGCTGAAGTCGGGATCGCTGCCCAAGCCTTCGAGCTGCGCGAGCGCCTCCTCGTGGCCCGGGCGAATCGCCAGAACGTCCCGGAGTGCCGCTACGGCCTCGCCACGGGCGTCAGCCCCTTGCAATGCCACGGATGCGACGGCGCCGAGCTGCCACTTGAGGTCCACCAGCGTGGCCAGTGTGTCGGCCTCCGCCAGCACGCCCGCTTCCCGCGCGTCCGCCTCGCTGAGCTGCTGTCCGTCCACGGATTTGAAACCCGAGACCGGACTGGTCTCGACCAGTGAGATCTCGTGACGCAACGTCTGCGCGAGATCTTCGTAGCGCGACAGCTGCTGGTACAATCGGTGGAGCGAGCCCAGCGCTCCTCGGTGTGCCGGGTCGATCTCCACGATCTCGCGGAGGCACTCGACCGCGTCTTCCGGGGCCTCTTTATAGTCCTCCAGAATCAGGGCCTTTGCCTCCAGCAACCCAACGCGCTGGTCTGCCTCGGGCGAAAGCTCCAAGCGGCGATCGTACACTCCGAGCAGCCTCTCCCAATCCCCCGTCTTCTGGAAGATCTCCTGCTGCGCGGCCAGCGCCCGACGCTCCTCAGGCCAAGTCCCGAGCACCTGCTCATAGTGGAACAGGGCCTCCTCGATCCGGCCGAGGTCTTCGTGCAGCACACGACCCAGGCGCAGACGCAGCTCACGCTCCGCGTCGCGGTCGTCCATCGTGGCCAATACGTCGAGGCGGTCCGAATAGACCTGCGCAACCTCGTCCCAGGTACCGAGCCCGCCAGCGACACGCTCGAGATCCGCGAACGGGTCCTCGGCGTCGGCCGATCCAATGGCGAACGCGCGGGCGTAGTACGTAAACGCGGCCTCTGGGTTCCGAAGCTTGCCTTCACCGAGCTGCGCCAGGCGCGTCAGGGTCGCGTACGTCTCCTCCGGCGCCTCCTCGGCGCTCAGGTGGGACAGGGAGATCTCCAGCACGGTGCCCAGCTTCTTGTCGTCGCCAGCCTCCTCGTAGATCGGGGCCAGAGCCCGAGCTGCCGCCGCGTTCGCCGCGTCGATCGACAGAACCCGCTCCAGCGCGCGGACCGCGCGGTCCGTCTTCTCCAGGGGCGACTGCCACACCTGCGCTGCGCGGAACAAGAGGTCCACGCGCGCGCTGTCGTCCTTGACGGTCCCCGCGAGGGTCTCCAGCGTGCGGACGTAACCGACGTGATCATCGCTGTCGGCGAAGAATGACTCCAGCGCATCCCAGTCCCCAGCGTCGATCAGCAGACGCTTGAGAGAATCCGTCGCACGCCGGTCGTCCGGGGCGTCGGCGAGCACCCGGCGCCACGCGCGAATCGCATCTTCGGAGCGGTCCAACCGCTCTCCATAAAGGCGACCGAGCTTGGTTGCGATCTTCACCCGCTCGGCGCTGTCGTCCAGCAGATCGAGCTTGCGCTCGGACACCGCGGCCAGCGACTCCCAGTCCTTCTCGCGCTCGTAGAGAGCCTCGACCGCGGACAAGGCGTCGAGATCGTCGGGGCGGTGCTCCAGCACGCGCGTCCACAGCTCCAGCGCCCGCGCCGGCTTCCGAAGTTTGGCCGAGGCGAGCTCGGCGACCTCCTTGTACCGCAGACCGCGCTCCTCGGGTGTCGCGAGACTGTCGATCTCGCGCTCATGCACGCCGACGAGCTTCTCCCAGTCGCGCCGCTTCTCGTACATCTCCTTGAGCTGCTCGAGCGCTTCCGCGTGGGCAGGATCACACTCCAACACCGACTCAAAAGCCTTGATCGCCTCTGCCTGGTTGGAGAATTTGTCCAGGAAAAGCCGGGCGACACGCAGGTGAATCGAGACCCGCTCCGCGTCGGTCTGCGCCGCATCGGCGCGCTTCTGAAGCACGCCAATGAGGTCCGGGAACCGGCGCATCTTCTCGTATTGTTCCGCGAGCTGATCCAGCACATCCGTGTTGCTCGGGTCCACTCCGAGCAGCTGGTTGAATGTGTTGATGACCATGATGTCGAGGCCAAGGACGTCTCGGTAGACGCGGATCATCTCCCACAGGAGCGTCTGCTGACGCGCCTCGTCGGTGACCAGATCGGCCTCCTGTTTGACCAGCTCGACGTAATTCTGCCAGCGCTCGGAGCTGGCGTAGATCCGCTTGAGCTGCTCGCGCTCCGCGCTCGCGTTCGGCGCGCCTTGTACCAGATGACGCAGGGCGTCTGTGCGACGCTCATCCTGGCCAAGCGCCCGGGCGACCTCGGCGATGCGTCCGTAGACGGCCACAGCCTTGTCCTCGTCACCGAGGTCAGAGTGCCGGGTCTCCAGCTCCTGCTGCAGGCGACGCCACGAACCCTTCTGGCCCGTGCCCGCGTCCCCTACCTCCTCGGTCAGGCCCCCGCCGAGACCTTCGGCGGCAAGGGCTTCGGTCGCCGCGCGGGCGCCGTCGTAGTCCCCCCGCTCGTACAGCTGCACGCGGGCGGCCTGTCGGCGCAACGCGCCGCTGGTGTCCCCGGCGGCCGCCGCGTCGGAAAACAGCTTGCCAACGTCGTCCCACAGCGGTCCCTCAAGCTGACCACGCACCGACTCGTACCACGCGTCCGATGCGGGGTCGGACGCAATCGCGCTCTCCAGCATCCCGAGGATCGCGTTATCAGAACCGGCGTTCGACGCCTGCAAGCCCAGCGCATCCGCCCAATCCCCATCGCCCGCCTCAGCGGAGGCGAGGAGTCGCGCCACAGTGTCCCGCCAGGCACCATCGTTGACCTGCGCGACGGCCTTGGGAGCTTCCGGGGCGTCCTCAGGCTCCTCGGCCACGTCTTCGTCGTCCGCAGCGTCGGCGTCGGATGAAGCCGCATCCGCGGAATCGTCAACGTCCGCGAGCTCGGCGACTTCCTGTTCAGCTGCCTCCAACTGGTCTTCGTCTACGGCGTCATCGATGTCGTCGCCATCAAGCTCGGCGACTTCGTCCTCCTCAAGCTCGGCGACCTCGTCGTCCTCAAGCTCGGCGACCTCGTCCTCAAGCTCGGCGACCTCGTCGTCCTCAAGCTCAGCGACCTCGTCGTCCTCAAGCTCAGCGCCGTCGTTGTCCTCAAGCTCGGCGACCTCATCGTCCTCAAGCTCGGCGACCTCGTCGTCGTGCTCGGCAACGTCCGGGTCCTCGAGATCGTCGATCTCCTCTTCGTCGAGTTCAACGGCCTCGTCATCTGCATCGGCAACGTCAGCGTCGACGTGCTCCGCGGTCTCCGTCCTGCTCGCGTCGTCGGCGTCGGCGACCGCCTCGGCCTCCGCGTCGTCGACATCCTCCGCGTAGGTCGCAGGGTCGGAGGCACCGCCCGCGTCGGCCAGATCGGCCTCAGACACCTCGCGCATGGGCTCAGTTGCACCGGCACCGGCCATGATGGAGGCGGCTGCGGAGGCATCGTCGTCCACGGCCTCATCTTCCGGCAGCGACTCCGGCTCCTCGACGGCCTCCGAATCGCTCGACTCCAGCTCATAGCCCAGGCCCTGCATACGGGCGCGGGCCAGCAGGTTTGCAGGGTCGTGCTGCAGCGCGTTCGTGTAGCAAACCTCCGCCGTCTTCGCATCGTCGAGCCTGTCCCCACAGACGTCGCCGAGCGTGACCAGAACGGAGGCTACGCGCGCAGGATTTCCGAGGGCCTGAACCTGCCCCAGTTCCAGCTTGAGCAGCTGCGCCACGAGCTTCCAATTGCCCACGGATGCATAGATCTCACGGGCGGCCACCAGTGCTTCCAGACAAGCGCGATCCATCTTGAACGCGGCCTGAAACGCCTTCATCGCGTTCGGCTGATCCCCAAGGCGATCGCGGTAGACATAGCCCATCTGGCACAGCGCTTCGGCCCGCTCACTCTCCGTGGCGGCGGCCGAGAGCTGCTGCTGGCGCAGCTCGACGACGCTGTCGTAATCACCCTTGAGACCGAGCAGGCCCGCCTGCGCGTCCCATTGGGCGCCGCCCTCTCCATTGAGAGACAGCGCCTGCTGGTACAGCGACTCAGCGGCGCCGGCATCGTCCGAGCGGGCGGCGACGTCGCCGGCACGCACGAGCAACTGCGCGCGCAGCAGCTGCGAGTCGGCCGAGGCCGCTCGATCGGTCAGCAACTCCACCAGGCCGGTAAGATTACCTTCCTCGGTGAACGCCTCGACCAGAGACGCCATGGCGCCTCGATCCGAGGGGTTGGAGTCGAGTTGGGCGAGATAGGTCTGGATCTGGTTGTCCATGGGCGCTCGGTGGGGATCCCCAAAACACACCGCCCCACCGCGCCAATCGCGAGGGGGCATGATTGCTGGCTACGGGCGACGGACGCCCCGACTACAGTCGCGAGCGCCTATTGGCTCTCGCGCTCCGATTCCAAAATCTCCGTCAGACGCGCCTCGGCCGCGGCAATCCGCGCCGAGTTCTCATTCGCCTTTGCGGAGCGGATGAACTTCTCGAGGTAGGCCTTCGCTTTGGCGCGTTGGCCCAGGGCGTTGTACGCCATGCCGATGTTGAACAGGGCCGACGGGTACCGCTCCTTGAGACGCAGCGCCTCCTCAAACTCGACGAGGGCCTCCCGGTACTTCTTCTGCGCCAGGTAGCTGACACCAAGGCCGTGCCGCAGCTCGGCGCTCGTCGGGTTGTTCTCGACACCGTTCTTGAAGACCCGCTGGGCCTCTTCCACCTTTCGGTTTCGGAAGTAGAGGTCTCCGAGATTGTAGTAGGCAAAAGGCTTGCGGGCATCGGCGCGAATCGAATCGCCGTACGACTGGGCGGCCGCCTTCGGCTTGCCCGCGCGCTCCTCGACAACGCCAATCCGATACAGCGCGTCGGCGTGGCCCGGCTTGAGTTCGACGGCCTTGTTGAGTGCGAGCTTCGCCTCACTGTCGCGCTTGACCGCAACCAGGCAGGCCCCCTTGTGGTACCAATAGTCCGCCATGTCGGGCGCGAGCGTCGTCGCCTTCTCGTAGAAGCCGATCGCCGTCGCGGGCTCCTCGTACTTGTGCTGGTAGATCTGCCCCAGCATGTAGTTCGCCTGGGCGTTCTCGGGCCAGATGCGGTCCGCCTCCTTGAGATGCTCTACGGCGCTGCCGTAATTGCCCTCGCGGTAGGCCTCCACGCCCTTGTTCATCTCTGTGAGCGAGTGGCTCTGGTTCGCCTCACAACCGACAATCGCGGCGAGGCAGAGCATCAAGACAATCGTAGACCAACACTTCGCGAATCGCGGAGCGAGCATGCGTGCACCTGTACGGATCAGCGACGGCAGCTGAAAGCCAACCAGAATCAACCCTCGCGTCGGAACGTTACCGGGCGCATGATACACACACTTGCGCGCCCCCCGCAACGGATTCAACCGTCGTTTTACCACGCGAAACCGGGGAAAAACGAACAACGCCCGGTCCAGGGACCGGGCGTTGTTCGTTGAACCGAAGCGCCAGCTATTTGGACTGGAACACAAATGGGTACGAGACCCGCACGATCCCGCCGCCCTTTGGCTCGGGGAAGATCCATCGCCGGACCTTGCTCGTCACACAGCTCTCCACGGCACCATTGTTGATTGTGCTGCTCTTCTTCACGGCCGCGACGACGCGCCCGGTGGAGGAGATGGTGAACGAGATGACGATGCGACCGGCAAGGTTCTTGTTCTTGATCAGCTCCTTCTCGTAGCAGTACTTGATCTCGCGACGGTGCTTGCGGATGACCCGTCGGATCAGCTCCTTGTCCAGCGAGCCGGTGACCACCGGCTTTCCGGGGACAACTTGCGGGATCTTCGTCGAGCGCTCGTCGAGCTGACCGGCGTTGCGACCGTAGCCGCTGTTGCCACCCTGACCACCGCGACCCTGGGTGCCAAAACCACCCGTGAGCCCGATGCCCCGCTCGGACACGCCGCCACCGCCGCGGCCTGAGCCGACCTGCCCGAAGGCAAATCCGCCGTACGCGTCGCCGGCTTTCTCACCGTTCTGGTCACCCCATGCGGTGATGGCCTGCATTCCGAGTGTCTCGTTGCCCTGGCCCCAGCTGGCGGTCAGCTGGTTGTTGGTGATGCCCAGGTTCGCAAGCTTGTCTTGCACCACCTCTTTGTCCTTGGCCAGCTTGAGCTCCTTGTTGTCCGAAGGACCCTTCACGGCGAGCTTCTTGTCCTTCTCCGTGCTGTCCTTCCGACCGGACTTGCCCTCTTCTTCCTTGGCGCGGGCGCCCTCGTCCTCTTCCTTCTCCTTGAGCCACTCGGGTGTCTCCTCGGGCTCTTCCGGCTGGATGAGCTGCGACACAAAGCGGTTGTTCAGGTCAAACCCGTCCAGCTCGAAGCTGTCCGGATTGGGGGGAATGAAGAACACCAGGAACATGAAGACCGTGTGGAGGAACAATGACAGCGCAAGCAGACCCAGGAAGGACGCCTCGATGGCAAAGAATCCAATCCCGACGCGCCCACCGGGCTCGGCGTAGTGAACCAGGAAGGTGTTGCCGCCGATGTCCAGGCGAATCCGGGTCTCCGCCGTCACCGCAACAGTGTAGCTCCCCTTCCCGTAGCTGCCGGTCTGCGCGAGCCCGGAGCTGATCGCCTCCTCCAGCGTGTACGAGCGGTCACCCACGTGGATGATTCCGCCCATGCGATCCGTGAAGTTCAACTCCGCAGAACGCCCTCGCGCCTGAATGAGCGGGAACTTGGCGTCGGGCACCGACGGATGCTTGAGCTGAAGCGTGTTCTTCGGGGCCTCACCGATGGTTACGGTGCGAGGCGTCTTGTACTGGTTGACCGCGAGCACATGGTCGTTCCAGAGAAACGCGACCTCCAGATGGCCGGTGCCACTCTTGTCGTAGTTCTGGGTGTAACGCTCGGCCAGATCGTCCGTGTCGCTGCGGGGCGCTGCCGCCTCGGTGTGGTAGTTGCCCTGGGGGTCGTACCAGCCACCCTGACCGTCAAAGTAGTTGCCCTCGGTGTCGTACCAGCCACCCTGAGCGTCGTGGTAGTTGCCCTGCGGGTCGTAGTAGCCCCCCGTGCCGTCGTGCCAGTTGCCCTGGGCGTCGTAGTGGCCTTCCGTCACCACCGACGACGAGGCCGCCTGCGCCGCGGGCGCCGCGGACGCTGCCGGCTCGTCGGCCATGGCGCTCAGGCCAATCGCCGTGGCCTCGTTGCCGTAGTCTATCCCAGCGACGTGCGTCGCGTCGGGGTCAAACCCGCTCGCCGCCTGCGCGGGGGCTGCAGCCGATTTGAAGACGATGAGTGTGTCGCCGAGCTGGATCTGGTCGCCCGACGTGAGCTTCCACTTGTTGACCTTCTGGCCGTTGACCACCGTCCCTTTGCTGCTGCCCAGGTCGATGATGTGAACATCACCGCCCTTGGAGCGCTCGATGACCGCATGGATCCTCGAGACGTTGGCGTCGTCCAGCCGAAGGTGGCTGCTCGGTAATTTGCCGACCTTGATGATGTCCTGGGACAACTCCTCGGTACGAACCAGGGCGCCATCTCGGAAGATCTCAAAGATCAAGGTTGCCGCGTCAGACATCAGTTGCCCTATTGTTCCTCACGAAGAGGTTCCTACCCCGGCGAACAGTCCGCCCGTGCCGGGGAAAGCCAGCCAATCTCGCCTACAGATCCTCGACGGACTTGATCATCTCGGGGATGAAGTCCGCGCGAATCTTGATCAGACTCGAAGTCTTCCCGTGGATCTCGCCGCCGATCCGAGCCCCATCGGGCTTGACCAGCGCACCTTCCACGAGGTCGTCGTCGAAGTCGTAGACCGTCTCTTTCTTGTACACCGTCCCATCGCCAGTGCCCCCGCCCGAGACCTCGGGTACCGGGCCATCCTGTGCTACGGCCGCGCCGCCGCCCAGGATCAATGCGCTGGCGAAGAGCAGCGCGACAAGGTGTTTTCCGACTCGTGTCATGTTCGTTCTCCAGCGGGTGTCGGTCCCGCGGAACTCCACCGCCATAGACAGCGCGCCGGTGGAAAAGTTCCGACGCGCATCCACTTTTTATTCAGGGGCCCCTTCGCCGCCGTCACCGCCGGCGTCCGGAGCATCGGGAGCTTTTTCGCCTCCCCCCTCTTCCTCGAGCCTCTTCTTCTCTTCCTCGGCCCGGCGCTTCTCTTCGGCCTCGGCTTCGGCCTGGTTCGCCAGGTCCTCCCTGAGCATCGCCTGGGTCTCGATGAGCTCCGTGCAGTTCGCGATCCGCTGATCTGCGTCTTTGAGGACCTGCGGCGAGCTGCCCTTATCGTAGCGCAGGAACTGCCGGTAGCTCTCGATCGCGGTGCGGTAGTGGCCGGCCGCCTTGTCGGGGTCCTCGGCCTCCGCCGCGTAGATCTCGTGGTGCATCACACCGATGTTGAAGTGGGCCCACGCATTCTCCGGGTCCATCTTCAGCACCTCCTCGTACCCCTTCATCGCCCGGTCAAGCTCCTGCTTGCCACGGTAGGCAACCGCCATCGACAGCGCAGCCTCCGTGTTCTTCGGGTCCAGCTTGCGGACGATCTCAAAGTGCTTCAGGGCGTTGTCGTAGTCGCGCGTGCTCAGCGCCACCGCGCCGATGTTCAGATGCGCAGCGATGAACTTCGGGTCGGCGGCGACCGCCTTCCGAAACTCGTTGAGCGCCGGAGTGACCTCGTTGAGACGCAGGTTGATGAGGCCCAGTACATTGTGGATGTTGGCGTTCTCGGGATCGAACTTCAGGGCGTTGAAGCACACGAGCTTGGCGAGCTCGTACTTCTCAAGCTCGTAGTAGATGCGCGCGAGGCTGTTGTAGGCACCGAGGCTCTCGGAATCACCCGCGAGCGCCTTCCGAACGTTCTGCACCGCTTCGGGGTAGTTCTCCCGCAGCCGATACATCACCGCGAGGTTCACGTGCGCCTCGGGGTGGTACTTTTCGACAGTGGTGGCCTGCTCGAACAGCTCGAACGCCCGGTCCGTCTCGCCCTTGTCCAGAGCGATCATCCCGAGATTGACCAACGGGGCAGCGAAGCTGCCGTCTTTACTGAACGCCTTCTCGTAGAGCTCGGCGGCCTTGTCGGTGTCGCCCCTTTCGTGGGCAATCTTCCCGAGGTTGTACCAGGCCCGGGCGAAGTCCTCGTCGCGGTCAACCGCCTTCTGGAAGAGCCCCTCGATGCGGGTCCAATCGGGCGAAGCCTTGCTGCCTTCGTACGCTGCGATCGCCTGATCGAAGTACTTCTGCGCGTCTTTGTCGACGGCCTTCTGGGGCTTTGTGGAGTCGCTCGTCGGCAGGTCACCCGTGCCGCCGCCGCTGCTCCCCTTGCCCCCAGTGCACGCCGCCGTAGCGAGTGCGCACAGCGCGATCATGGAAAGGGTCAGTCGCTTCATCATCTCGTATCGAGACATCTTCCAACCAAGCCAGCTGGCACCGAGGCCAGCGGAATCAATGTAGCACAGCGCGGGCGAGCCCCACAAACGGGTCGGCGGATCCTCCGTCGCCCACGCGCCTACTCCTCAGCGTTGCCCACGGTCGCCTCTTCGTCGTCCGCGATGGCCTTCATCTCGACCCCAGCGGGGACATACCCCGGCCGGTCGTTGAACGGCTCCGCGCGCAACTCGGACGGCTTCCGGAACTCAGACGGGCGCAGCCCAGCCAGGCTCACCTCACATTCTTTGCTGTACTTGTTGAACCAGCTCGCCCGAAGGGCCACGTCGAGACATTGTTTGTAGTCAGCGACGGACTGCTCCTCGATCACCGTGGCCTGCTCCTCGAGCGCGCCCTTGTAGAGCTCCTCCTGCTCGTAGTCGAAACCCGGCGGAACCGGCGCTTCCCGGATCTCCTTGGCGAACGACTGCTTCACGTAGCCAAGCCGGTAGAACCCAGCGATCGACCAGCTGGGCCGACCAAACTTCACCACGTCTTTATAGATGCCATCGGCCTCACCGAAGATGGCAATCTTCTCGTCCATACGCTTCTTGAAGACCTTCTCAGGCAGCTTCAACTGTACTGCTTCGGCCTGCTTGAGCTTCCACTCGCCCAGCATGAACATCGCCTGGGCTGCGGCGTCAGCGCCGGTGGTCAGGTCAGCACGCTGGCCCTCACGGAGGCCCACGTAGGTATCCACCACCTTTTGGAACTCCTTGAGGGCATCTTTGTATTTGCGGTTCTTCCAGAGGATGAGCCCGATGCGGGTTCGCGCCTCCAGGGTGAGGTCCGTCTTGCCGACCGACCCGTACTTCTTGATGTACTCCTGGTATCCGGCAAACGCGACGCGCTCCTGCTGCTTCTTGTCCTCGAAGATTCGGGCGATTCGGAACTTCACCTCGGCGCCCTCTTCCTTCTTCTTGGGGAACAGCTCCAGGTACTTCTCGAAGTTCGCGATGGCCTCGTCGTAGTCGCCGAGACCCTCGCGGAAGAGTGCGGCCGCGAGCAGCGCCGGCTCCGCCTTCTCGTGGGTCGGGAAGTACTGGATGAAGAGTTCGTAGAACTTGCTGGCCTCCGAATACACGGCGATGCCGTGATAGCTGGCGCCGATGTTGTAGAGCGTCTCGGGCGCGTACTCGCTGTTGGGCCTCAGCTCGAGCAGGCCCTTCCGGACCTCAATCGCCTTGCCGATCTGTCGGACGCGCTCGAAATCGAGTGCTGCGTTGTACAGCGCTTCGTCGACCAGCTCCGAGTCCGGGTAGTTTCGGTAGAAGTCCTGCGTGAAGCACCGCGCGGCCTCCTCCCACTTCTTTCCGTCCTCCATGTCGTAGCACTTCTTGAACGCGGACTTCTCGGCGATGCCGAGCAGAACGGCCTCGAACTCAGAGTCACGCGTCAGGTTGGCGTTCGCCAGGTAGGCCCGCACGCGGGCGTCGAGGCCGCCGTAATCCCGCTTGAGGTAGTACGCGTCGAGGTTCAGGTTCGCGGCGACCACGGCCAAGCGGTCGTCGGAGTGGTTCTTGACGATGTCGTCAAAGCGTTTGATGGCCTCGTCGAAGTGGTTGTGATCGTAGTAGATGCGCGCCGCGGTGTACTTGACCTTGACGACACTGCGGCCCTCCGGGTCCACCTGCACGTAGCGGTCCGCCGCACGGATGAGGCTCGCCTGCACGTCGGGAATCTTCTCCTTCGGGGGGATGCCCTTGGCCTTCTTGTCACCTTTGACATCGATCTCGATTCCGCGTCCCGATCCCTCCTGGGACACCGCCACGAGCTTCTGGTAGCTGAGCACGGAGGCGTGCACCGCCTCCTTGCTGTATTGGCCCTTCGGGTTGATGTCGATGCACTGCTCGTAGCGGACCGCCGCCTCGTCGAACTTCTTGAGGCGGTAGAGAAGCTCCGCGTAGAAGAACGTCATGACGTAGCGGTCCTCGGACTCCGGATAGGCGTCCAGGTAGACCTTGTAGAGCTCATAGGCCAGGGCGTAGGTCTCGTCGTTGCGGGTCTTCTGCGCCTCGCGGTGGTACGTGGTCGCGTACTCGCGCAGGATGAACTCGATCTTGGTCGCAGTGTCCTTGACCACCCCCGGCTCGGCGTCCTTGAAACCCTTGGCGACGCCCAGCAGCTTGGTGGCGCGCAAGACCTCCTTGACGGCGTCCACCTTGATGCCAAGCGCCTCTACGTTCCGGACGATCTCAAGCTGGTAGTCCATGATCTTGAAGCTCTTCCGGTTCATCGAGATGAGCTTCCGGAACAGATCGGTGGAGTCGCTGAATTTACCGATGTCAGCATAGAGCTGGGCCAGGCGCTCTCCCATGTAGAGAACGTCGCCCTCGTCCTTCACCAGCTTGGAGAAGAACGGAATCGCCTTGGATGGTTTACCGATGTGCGAGTACGTGAGGACTACGTCGCGCAGCGTCTCCTTGCGCAGCGCCTTGTCCCGTTTGCGACCTCGCTCCGTCTCTTTGAGCACGTCCAGGAACGTGTCCAGAGCGGCGTCGTACGCGGTGAGGTTGTAGTGGCACCATGCGAGCTTGTAGAGGGCGTAGGTGCGGACGTCGGAGTCCTTGAAGTCCAGGACTTTCTCGTAGGCCTTTTTGGCCGCAGCCATGTCGTCGTTGTCGAAGTAGTACTCACCAAACGCCAACAGGACGTTGGGCACGTACGGGCTGTCTGGGTACTTCTTGATCAGTTCGCGGAAGATGTTCAGGGCCTGCGGCCGCTTGTTGATCTCCATCAGGTTCACGCCCAGATAGAAATACACGTCGTCGAGTTGATCGAAATCGGGGTGGTTGTTGATGATCTGGGCGTAGACGCGGACCGCCTCTTCGCGCTGGCGGCCGGCTTCCTTGAGTTCGTCGTTCATCCGCCGTTTGAGGCGTTCTTCGCCGGCTCGGTCTTTCTTGTCCCGCGCCGCGTACATCTCGTCCTGGGTTCGGAACGCCGCCTGCTCGTAGAACCGGCTCTTCTCCCAGAGCAGCTCCGACAGCCCAAAGAGGAATTTCGGCTTCTCCGGGTCCGAGTCCTCGGTCGCGTCGATCAACTCACCCAGCAGGCGAATGGCCTCGTCTCGTTTCTGCTGGGCCTGGAGCTTGAACTCGCGCTCAGCCGTCTTGCCCTTGTACTGAGGCCCCTTGCCCTCAACCTTTTTGCGGACCTCTTCCTTGTCGCGCTTGAAGGCCTTGACGCCCACCTCGGACTTCTCTTCCTCGTCGTCCTGCGCGGACGCGGGAGAAACGGTAAGCAGGCAGCCCAACGCAAACGCGAGCGTCAGCGCCCACACTCGCCCGCGGCTCGGTCGGTCGTTTCCAAAACTCATCTCAAACCCCATCGAATCGCCAGCTATCGACCGCACTGTGAACGGACGTTGTAGAGGTAGTAACCCAGCTCGTCGCGCCAATACTCCCCGCGGAACGTCCAGAACACGTGCTCGTCATCTATCTTGAACCCGGCGCCTTCCTTCGCGTTCTGCGCGTCGAACTGCTGATCGCGCAGCTGCTGATCCAACACGTCGGTCTCCGCCTTGGCGGTCTCGACGAGGATTTTCTTGCCCTGCTTGATGAGGTCGTTGAGCTCCCGGACGACCCGCTGCAGGCGCTCCTGCGCCAGCGTGCCAGCGTCCGCGAGCGCGAACGACCGGCTCAGCTCCAGCTCCTGCTCCAGCGACTTGCCGATCGCCGAATCGCGCCAGGAAGGCTCGGAGGCCTCCACCAGCTTCAGCTCCGCCTCCAGCTCTTGTACGTAGTCGATGGTCCGCTTGAGCGTCTTGTCCGTGAGCGCCGCAGACAGGATCTGGCTCAGCCTCGGATCGAAGGACCCTCCCCCCTCGTTGATCTCCACCAGAAACTCGTAGAGCTCGGTCGGATCCTCGTATTGAACCAGGTACTCCTCGAGCTGTTTCTTGAGGTCTGGGTAGATGAGCTCGAACTCCTCCACCGTGAGCCGCACGCGCTCGTACCGGCAGTTGGTGAAGAGGACAACGGCCTGGAGGATCAGCGACTCGGGGAAATACTCGTCGTCGAAGAACGGCGAGTTGAGCGTGTGAAGATTGCCCAGCGCCTTGTTGAACTGATCGACCTGGAAGTACGACCAGCTCTCCTCGAACAGACTGTCGAGCCAATAGGGGCTGTCCTGTTCGATGAACGAGTAGTACTTCACCGCCTTGTCGTACTGACCCACCGAGTAGAAGGTCCGCGCCATCGACAACAGAGTGAGCTGCTCCAGCCGCTTGAGTTTCGGGTCGTCGTCGATGTTCTGATCGGCGAGGTGCGCGAGGATCGCCTTGAAGGCATTGACCGCCGGCTTGGCCTCGTACTTCCGCACCCACAGCACGCCTTCCAGGAACTTCGCCTCCGCAAAGTGCTTGGACTGCGGGCTGACGCGCTGGAGGAACTTCTGCGCGTCCTCAAGCTGCGCCTGCTCGTAGTAGTATTTGCCCAGGAGGAACGCGAACTCGTCGCGAAACTTCTCCGGCACCTGGTCGGGGTAGTACGGCGCGAACTTGCCGATTCGTCCCAGCATCGCCGGGTCACCGGATAGCTTGCGCGACAGGAGAATCAACCAACTCAGGGAGGCCTGGTAGTACGGATGCTCCTCGCCGCCTTCGATGATCTGATCGACCAGATTCATCGAGCCCTGGTAGACCTTGAGGCGGTACAGCGTCTTGGCCAGCTCGTACTGCGCCTTGGGCCGGAAGCGGTCTGCGCCGGCGTCGGGCTCCGCGAGCACTTTATGAAACAGCACGCTGGCCTGGTAGTACTCTTTCTTCTCGTAGTACTTGAGCCCCTCGTCGAGGAACTGGCCCACGGGCGACACCTCGGCCACGTCGGGAACCTCCTCGACGCCGAAGGTCATTTCGTCTTGGGCGAAGGCCGTGCCGACTGACACAAGCGCACACAGCGCCGCGCCAGACGCCACGATCGACCGCAATGAGCGGGGGATGCGCGTCCGCATGACAGAATCTCTCGTCAATTGTCCCAAGTCTCGAACCACGGTGAAGTCGTCCACCGTAAGGCGTAGGCGCGTCGCAGTCAGCCAGCCGCGAGCCGCACCAATGATACACAAACCACTGCGGACAGTCATCACCCCTGCTGGGGCGATCCTCTCGCGCCGACTCAACGCCCTTCGTAGCGGGAGAGTACGCAGTAACTCTCGCCCGTACCCACGACGAACTCGTCGCAGAAGCTGTCGCCCGGGCAATCGCCGTCCGACTCGCAAGTCTGGGTGCAGAAACCTTCCAGGCTGGCCTTGGAGTCGCGGTATACGCCGCAGACGCGCGAGTCGCACTGGATGATGTTCTTGACGACGCAAGACGCGCTCGACTGCGCTCCCTGCACCGTACAGGCCGCTCGGACCTGTTCATTGTCCGGCAACGTGCAGGACGTTCCAAAATCGTCGCCACAGCCAGCGAAAACAAACATCGCCGCGACTGCGAACGTCACGAGTCCGGTCAGGTTGACCAGGCGTCGCAAAAAGGGCATCGGAACTCCTCCTGAGTGGCCTCCAAACCGCTCGTGAACGTCGCATAGACACCGACCGGTGTCAACGCGAGAATCCGGCGACATCGTCCACGGTGAACGCGCGCTCCACGTGCAGCACGACGTCGGTCGCGACCACCACGCCAATCACATCAAACCGGACCAGGTAACCCGACTGAGCCCAGGGGTGAAGCGACAGCCATCGCTGGGCCGCCGCGGCCACCCGGCGCTGTTTGTGAACGCCGACGGTTGCCTCCGGAGGCATCCAGGCGTCGGCGCGCTGCCCCCGCACCTCCACCACCACCAGGACCTCCCCTCGAACCGCGATGATGTCGAGTTCCCCTCTCCGATCGCGCCAATTCCGGCTCACGATCCGGTACCCCTTCTGGGCCAGGTGCAACGCTGCGGCCTCCTCCGCAGTGCGCCAGACGCTGCCCCGTTCGGCCATCCGCCGAGGGGCCTGCGGCCGTCGCACGCGCCACGCCGTTGCCCCCTGTCTGCGCCTCAATCTCATCGCGGCACAACGTAGGACACAACTGAACGCATGTCAAGTCAACTTAAACGAGCGCCTGTGATGAGTGGACGGGCCGGACGCCTGGACCGCGGCGCGGTGGGCTACCGTGGGGTATCCTTTGTGCCGGCCAAAACCATAGGCGGGGCACAGCGAGCCCAGCTTCTCCATGACCGCGTCACGCGAGACCTTGGCCAGAATGCTCGCAGCGGCGATGTGGTAACTCAGCCCGTCACCCTTCACGATCGGATGCTGTG
>CALBXO010000378.1 GCA_937890335.1 uncultured Pseudomonadota bacterium
GAATGTTCCCCAGAACCCGCAGCACATCGCTCACATCTGGGCAGGTCGCCTCGCACACCGCGCGCCGCAGTGTCTCGCAATTGCCGTTGCACGCGGGTAGGCCGTCGAGCCACCCCTGTTGCGTCATGCAACCGTCCACGTACCCCGTGCAGATCTGCGTCTGCCATTCGGCGAGCCGGTCCGCGTCACCGTCGGCGCAGGTCAACATCTGGCTGACCAGGTGGCACACACCCACCGCCTGGAGCGCGCCCACTGGCGAATGGTGGCCCGCAATGCTGCCCCAAGCGCCGCCTAGCGCCGCCCCAAAGCACTGGAGGGCCATGTGGTCCTCGGCAAGTTCGCAGAACCCCGCGCGGTCGTTGCACTCTGTGTGAACGCCGATGATGCCGGACTCGATGTCACGTCCTGGCTGGCCATTCACCATCTGATCACAACTGACGCACTGCTCGGCGATGTACGACGACCCTTTGGCCTGGAGGCAGAACATCATCTGGTCCACGTACCGCGGCAGCTCCGCGTTCCAGCTGCAGCTGCTGTATTCGGGCGGCAACCCAGACGGGAAGTCGATGGAGCCGCCGCCATTGGCCAGTCCGCGCATGCGCGAGCAGATGCTGTAATACCCCTCGAGCCGGTTCTTGGAGCAGTCGCTGCAGTCGTCAAAGCAGCGCTTGAGCCGCAGGTAGAAGCCGCACGAATCGTTGCCGAGTTGGTCTGTACCCGCCGGCGGCACAGGGGTCAGGTCTGGGTTGTCGCAGCTCGGGGGCTGGTCGTCGTTGCCCGCCCGGCAATGGTCGGGGAGCAGGTCCTCGACGATGCCGTCGTCCTCGGGCCATCGCGTCGTCGGACACGGGAACTCACAGCTGCCAAACGCCGCGTCCCATTGCAGCTCCTGGTCGCGATTCAGGCACTTCAAATCGCACTCGTTGCCGCATTGGTTGATCCGGCATCGCCCGCCGCTCGGGTGTCCCACGCAGTCACAATCGGCGTCGCACTCGTCGGGAACTTCCCCATCCGGGCACGGATCGGGGTTCTCGTCGCACCGCTCCCGCCCTTCCGGCGAGTCACAATCGGGACACCCATCGCACTCCCCGCAATAGGGTGCGCAGTAGCCGTTTCCGCACGGCTCGTGCTCCTCGCACATGGCCTGCGTCATCAACCGAGTGGGCCCAGGTTCGGCGTCCGGCGGCGCGTCCACGCACGCCGGGAGCACGATGGTGAACCACGCCAAGAATACCGCTGCGCGCATCGCTACCTCCGTCCATTACGAGAGGGATTCGGCAATTGGCTGTCCCGACTGAAAACAGGCCGGCGATGCGAGGCTTCCGTCAGGCGGCGCATTGGAGTAGAACACGTTCTAGAACCTGTTCTATTGCGACATGACAAACCCCGGCGCGGCCGGGGGTGCGGAGCGGTGTGATGAAGAATGACGTGGACGAGGAACGCGTGGGCCCTCGCTGGCTGCGCCGAACGGTGATTCCCCTGGCGCTGATCGTCGCGTGTCCGCCGGGCGCCATGCTCATCTGGTACACGCACACCCAGCTGGGGGGCTCGGTCGGCGAGCTGGCCTCATTCGTCGGCGAGCACGGTCCGTGGGGCGCCATCGCCCGGATCTGGGGCCCGGTCTTCTTTGGCACCGCCAAGGGGTGGGCGATCATCGGGATCTTTGCCGCGGTGCAGCTGGCCCTGATGCGGCTGCTCCCCGGCAAGAGATTTGAGGGGCCCATCACACCCAATGGCAACGTGCCGGTGTACAAGGCCAACGGCGTCGCGGCGTTTGCCGTCACCATGCTCGGGTACGCCGGGCTGAGCTGGGGCGCCGGCCTTTTCAAAGCCAGCGTCATCTACGACAACCTGGGTGGCGTGTTCGGCGCGCTCAACGTCTTCAGCCTCGTATTTTGCCTCGGACTCTATCTAAAGGGTCGATTTGCCCCGTCCACTACGGACTGCGGCTACAGCGGCAACTTCATCTTTGACTACTATTGGGGCACGGAGCTCTACCCGCGGGTCTTCGGCTGGGACCTGAAGATGTTCACCAATTGCCGGTTCGGCATGATGCTCTGGCCGGTGATGCTCGTGTCGTACGCGGCGGCCCAGGCCAACACCGCCACCGGCCTGACCGACGCCATGGTCGTATCCGTCGGTCTTCAGCTCGTCTACATCGCCAAATTCTTCTGGTGGGAGACCGGCTACCTGCGCAGCCTCGACATCATGCACGACAGAGCTGGCTTCTACATCTGCTGGGGGTGCCTGGTGTGGGTGCCAACGGTCTACACGTCCGCCAGCATGTACCTGGTCGGTACCACCCACACTCTGGGCCTGCCGCTGGCCATCGCCATCTCCGCGGTGGGCCTCGTCGGGATCTTCGCGAACTACTTCGCCGACGCCCAGCGCCAGCGCGTCCGCGCGACGGGCGGCGAGACGACCGTCTGGGGCAAAAAACCGGTCCTCATCGTCGGGCATTACACAACCAAGGAGGGCGAGGCCAAACAGAGCCTGCTCCTGGCCAGCGGCTTCTGGGGCATCGCGCGGCACTTCCACTACGTGCCGGAGCTGCTCGGCGCACTGTGCTGGACCCTGCCGGCGCTGTTCCACAACGCGCTGCCCTGGTTCTACTTTGTGTTCCTGGTCATCCTGCTGACCGACCGCGCCTTCCGCGACGACAACCGGTGCGCGTCAAAATACGGAGACGACTGGAAGGCCTATTGCGAGAAGGTCCCCTACAAGATCATTCCGGGCATCGTCTGACCTGACCGGGGTGACTGGTGATGAAGTCCGTCGTGGTCGGACCCCGAACCCAAACATCAAGAAAAGTTCATGCCGCCGCTTAACTGAGGCGGCGCCCTCGTGTCACCGCACCAGACCCGCTGATGGGACACTGAGGATGAACATGAACAAGCATCGAATCTCCGCTCTCGGTCTGGGCACACTTGTGGTCGTTTCACTCGCGCTCGTCGCGGGCGTGGCCAGCGCCGAACCCGGCGCCAAGGGCCACAAAGGCAAAAAACACCACGCGGTCAAAGAGTGGGTGCAGGGCCATATGCAGCTGGGCGAGCACTACATGCTCAGCGGCCAGTACGCCCAGGCGCTCGCCCACTTTGAGATCGTCGCCAACCTGGACGGCAAGGCGCTGCGGGCCAAGCTCGGCGCCGGACCCCAGGGCGATGGGCCTGACGAGGCGCTGCGCAAGGGCAAGCGCGGCAAGGGCAAGCGAGAGGGCAAGCGAGGCGAGGGCAAGCACGGGCACCGCGGCAAGGCGGTCCAGATGAAGTTCCGCGCGCACATGAGCGCCGCCGTGGCCGCGTACAAACTTGGCAAGACCGACCTCAGCGAGCAGTGGGCTGAGAAGGCGCTCGAGCTGGCCCAGGCGCGCGACTTCAAGCGCGGCGTCAAGATCGCCGAGCGCTTCCTCGACAAGCCCGACGAGATCGTCGCCCGACGCGCCCCCAGCGCAAAGGCGCTGGAGAAGCGGCTCAAGATGATCGACAGTGAGCTCGGAATCGGCAAGTGAACTTGCGCGCGACAGCGGGATTCATCCCGCTACCTACCACCCCCTCGGAGCCGGCAATCAGCGTGAGCCAAGCCGCCCAAACCACGAAACTGGCCGCGCCCGATGCTGCAGCCGTGCCCCTCACCGCCCTGGTCGTCCGCGCCCAGGGTGGGGACCGGCCCGCCTTCGCCGCGCTGGTTCGTGAACTGCAGGAGCCGCTTTTCTTCGCGGTGAACCGGTTCACGCAGAACCCCGACGACGCCCGCGACATCGTGCAGCGGACATTCCTGAAGGCCTGGACGCGCATGGCGGACCTCGAGTCCCCGGAGCGGTTCCGCTCCTGGCTCTTCTCCATCGGACTCAATCTCGCACGCAACCACCTGCGGGACAGCGGCAAGCGCCGCGGGGACTCCGTGGACGATGTGGTGCTCGCCGCGCAAGGCGCGGACGCCGTCACGCAGATCAGCGACCGGCAACGGCGCGCCTGGCTGCGCGCGGCGCTGGCGAAACTCCCCGACAAACAGCGTGAATGTGTCACGCTGCGAATCGACGCAGAGCTTGGTTTTCGTGAAATCGGCGAGCTCGCCGGTTGCAGCGAGGGCTCGGCCCGCGTCAACTTCCACCACGGCATGAGACGCCTGCGCGAACTGATGGCCGAGGAGGAGCCCCCATGAACGAGCTGTACCCCGGCCTTCCGCCGGAACTCGAGAACGACTGGGTCGACGCCATCGCGGCCGGCGAAGTGTCCACGGCCCTGGCCCAATTCCTGGATGCCAACCCGGCCGCGCGTGCCGAATTGGAGGCGCTCGATGAGGTGGCCGTGGCCCTGCGCCGCGACCGCGACGACGCCCACCCAGGCGCGCACTTCTTCGAGTCCCTCAGCGACGACATCATGGCCAGCCTGCCGACACCGTCTGACGGACCCGCGCCCCTGTTGGGCAGAAAAGTCGGAGCCGGCACCCGCGCCAGCTCCTCCTGGTGGTCTGCCGCATGGTCCTGGTTCGGCAAACGCCCCACACTCGCGTGGGCCGCGGTCATGGCGGTGGCCCTCGTCGTCATCCTCGCGTGGCCGCGCACCGTGGACTCGCCCGCCGGCGGGATCGCGGAGACTGCCCCCGATGTTGGCGAAGCTGTCGTCCCAGACGATGACGTAGACGAGGTCGCGGTTGCGGCGCGCGAGAATTGGCTCGCCGCGGCGCTGCCCCACGGGCTCAGCCGCGATGAGGTCCACGAGCTGCGGCAGCTCGCGTCCGAAATCGAGATCTCGGGCCTCGACGCGGACGACAACAGCGACGACCTGGACGACGACTGGGGCTTCGGCGTAGGGGCCGGGGCCGTGGAGCAGATGGGCAACGCCGAGCTCGACTCGGCCCTCAACGCCCTGGAGGCGCCGCGATGAACGCAATGCTGAAACTTGTGCTGTGGTCCGGACTCGTCGTGGCGCTGCTCGCCTGCTCGGGCGCCCAGGCCCAGGGGCCCCCGGACAACAACCCGGCCGACGAGGAGCTCGACGAGCGCCGCGACAAGCTCCTGGAGAAGATGCAGGCCGTCCGGGCATGGAAACTCGCCGAGGTCCTTGAGCTCAACGAGAAGAACGGACCCAAGCTGCTGTCGACGCTGTCCGCCTACGACGAGAAGATCTTCACGGCCCATCGAGAGCTGCGCAAGGCCGAGCGCGAGCTCAAGCGCGCATTCCACCAGGAGGCCCCGGACGCCGAGCTCTCGGCGGGACTCGACCGGGTGCTGGCCGCGCGAAAGAAGGTGGACGCGCTCCGCTACGAGCAGCTCGAGAAGGCCGGCGCCACGCTCGACGTCCGCCGGCGCGTGCGGCTCTACCACTTCCTCCCACAGTTTGAGAAGGAGATGCGCCGCCGGCTTCGGGGAGGTCGCCACGACGGGCCGGGCGCGACGCCTCCGGACCGACCGAACCGGCGGAAGGGTAAGAAACACGGGAAGCGCGGACGCGGGTTTTAGTCAGGTCTCGATGGCACCGTGTCGGACCGACGCGGGGCGACGGGGCATCCGGCCCGAATCTCGATGGTGCTGGAGGCAGGTTACATCGACGAGCTCGCTTGCGTCGGCGGAGGACGCGAGCCGCAGCGAGCACTCATCCATCAGAACGGGGCGTCGTCGACCTCGTCCTCGACGTCGATGTCGTCGTCGATCTCCGCCTCCTCTCCGTCGTCCTCCACCTCGTCGTCGGCGACATCTTCGTCCTCGTCAGACGGTGCGCTGACGCCGGTGACCCCAGTCATACCGGCGGTCTGCTCCTCAAACTCCTCAAACTCCTCGAGCAGGTTCTCCTTGAGCCCGAGCACCGAGTCGATCACCTCAGGGCCGCACTCGTCGTGCTCCTTGAGCTTGTGGAGCAGGACCGCGATGCGCTGGCCATGATTGTAGAGGTCCTCAAGCAGTTTCACCGCTGAGATCTGGCGGCTCGCCGGCGTGTCTTCGATGCCGTAGAGGTCGCCGGCCACGATCTTCTTGGTCTCCTGCACAGACTTGCCCTTGATCTGCTCGACCAATCGGTCCTGCTCGTCGTAGGGGCGCCCGGCCAGCACATCCGCCTGCGTCAGATTGATGTCGCCCGACTCATACGCGCGCATGGCCTTGGGGCTGAGCTTCTCAGCCCGTCGCACGCTGCGCTCGACCGTGCGCGTGGTGCGGCCGGTCTTGTCCGCCGTGTCTTCGGCAAAGGACTTGACCGCCTCATCGGGCTTTGTGCTCGCGGTGCCGCCCGCCACACCCTGGGCCGACTGCGGGTACTTCTCGAGATAGAGCTCCTTGCGACGCTGGAGGGCCTTGTCGAGCACCGCCCCAACGAGGTCGCGCCGGACGATGTTCTCGTCGATCGCCGCGAGCTCGGCGTCCAGCTCGCTGAGGTGGTCGAGGATGTTCGCGATGATCGTCGTCCACCCCAGTTTGCGGGCCGCCCGGAGGCGCCGCTCACCGGCGTTGAGCACATATTTGCCGTCGACGACGACGACCTGCACAGGGTGGAGAAGACCGATCGTGCCGAGCGACTCTTCGAGGTCCGACGTGTCGAACGTCTCTCGAAGATTGCGCCCTGGGATGATTTCGATCGCTTGGATTTCGAGTTCTTGTACAGCCATAGGGCGGCGTAGTTACAAGACCTCGTCCAACGCCGCAAGCGCCTCGCGCAGGCGCGCGCGAGGAAGAACGAAGGGCGGTGTGAAGCCGAGCACGTCGGCCTCGGGGCCGCAGGGTAGCACCAGGTACCCCCGCTCCAACATCGCCCGCATTGCCACCAGGCCCGAGACTGATCCGAGTTCGAGCCCGAGCATCAGGCCGCGCCCTCGCACGACCCCGCGCTGGCCGAGCTCCGTGTGCAACCACTGCCCCTCCGTGGCTGCCCGATCCACCAGGCCACCGGCCAGCTCATCGAGGGTGGCCAGCGCCATCGCGCAGCCGATCGGGTTGCCCAGAAACGTAGATGTGTGGATCGACTCGCCCTGCGATGCGCCCCACCCCTGCATGATCTCGGGCCGACCGATGGCCGCGGAGATCGGAAAGCCACCGCCGAGTGCCTTGCCGACGCACATCACATCGGGGACCACGCCGTAGTGGTCACAGGCAAACCAGGCGCCCGTCCGGCCAAACCCGGTGAAGATCTCGTCGGCGATCAACACCGCGCCAAACTGCGTGCACAGGACCCGTAGGCCAGCCACGAACGCGGGCGGCGCCTCCACGATGCCGCCGCGTCCCTGGATCGGCTCAAACACGACCGCCCCAATCGTGCCCCTGCGCAGCTGGATCTCGACGGAGGTCAGCACCTCGTCCACGTCCTCCAACCCCGGAAACGGCAGATGCACGGCGTGTGGATTGAGCTGCTCCAGAAACGGCCTGCGGAACGAGTCGCGGTAGTGAGTGGCGGCCAGCGCGCCGTAGCCCAACCCGTGGTACGCGTTCTCAAACGCGAGCACGCCGGGCTTTCCCGTCGCCATTACCGCGGTCTTGAGCGCCGCCTCGATTGCGGACGCACCGGACTGGCACAGGAAGGACTGTTGCAGGTCCCCGGGTGTGACCTCGGCCAGCCGGCGGCACAGCGCCACCCGCTCGGCGCTCGGGTACACATCGCCCATCGCGTGGGGGAGACGGCCGAGCTGCTCGCGCCCGGCGGCCACCACGGCGTCGTTGGCGTGGCCAACGCCCATAACCGCGAACGCGCTGCAGAGATCCACAAACCGGTTTCCGTCCACGTCCCAGACGTTCCCGGCCTTGGCGCGCTCCCAGATGATCGGGTCCTGGTCCACGCCCGTCTCGCCCGCGCGACGCGACCGCCGCGCGGTGATGGCGGGGCACTCGTACCTGGCCATGTCGTCGACCACCGCGCGACTGCGCGGACCTGGCAATGGGGTCTGGAGGCTCGGGGGTTGGGTCATGGCCGTTCAGAGCTCGACAGAGGGGGCGGCGCGGGGTCGTGGAGCGCAAGAGCGCACTCTACATGAACTTGGAGCCATTCGTCTCGACTGCGCTCGGACGAGCCCTATCACGGGTTCAATCCGGCGATGTGCATGGCAGAGACGAGTACGAACCCCAAGCAATCCACACAAAGACAGAAAACACCAACAGCTTGACAGCCTCGTTGTGGTGCTTATCTGTTAGCCACGCGAGACTGCATGAAGAGCGGAAGCGGAAAACAAAACACCAACTCAACCCTTGCGCGTATCGCACTCTTGACTACATATACCCACAATCACCGCAGCCACTTGCTGCCCAGAAGGACTCGTATGAACAAACTCTTCCGAATCGGTATCGCCGCATCCCTCCTGCTCGCCGCCGCCTGCGGCGACGACGGAGGCACCGACAACCCCGCCAATAACGGCGCCAACAACGGAGCCAACAACGGCGCCAACAACGGCGCCAACAACGGAGCGAACAACGGCGCCAACAACGGCGACAACAACGGCGCGAACAACGGAGCCAACAACGGCGCCAACAACGGCGACAACAACGGAGCCAACAACGGAGCCAACAACGGCGACAACAACGGCGCCGAGATGGCAATGATGCAGGGGCGTATCGAAGACTCCGGAGGCGGTGGTTCCGAGAACCATGACCTCGAGGGATGGGTCGTGACCGCCTTCGCCGTGGAGGCCGATGGAAGCGCGACCGCCATCTCCAGCGCCGACGCGATGACGGACGCCCAGGGCCGGTTCGAGATCGCGATCGACGCGTCCGCCGCCGCCGAGTTGGACGTCATCGTCGAAGCCACCCGTGAGGAGGCGGCCGGCGCCGTCCTGGTGGCGAACGAGCAGATCGATGCTTCCGCCACCACGACGCTGGCCCCGATCAACGTGGAGACCAGCGCCGAGGTCAACGTCTACATCTCGGCGCGGGCCGACGGCCAGTGGAACGCCGACTCCACGGTCGCCGGACTGCGTGAGCTCGTCACGGCCGAAGTCGCCGCGGCGCTCGAGGCCGGCGGCGAGGCTGAGGCCGACGTACGGGCGTACGGCGAGGCATCCGTGTCCTACATGAGCAGCTGGTCCGCGATGATGCAAAGCGACGCGATTGGCCTCACTGAGGCCCAGGTCGAGGCGCTTGGGCAGGCGCAGCTGAGCGCACGCGCAGAGCTCGACGCTGAGCTGTACGCGGCGACGAACACGGAAGAAGCAGAAGCCGCCGTGGATGGCTATTGGTCTGCTCTGGCTGAGGCCTACGCCGACGCCGGCGTCACGGCCGATGAGACGGCGCTCGCCGCCGAAGCAGCCACCACCACCGCTCTCGCCTACGTAGCAGAGATGAATGTGGAGGCCCGCGCCGAGGCGCAGGTCACCCTTCAGCTGCGGCTCGCGGCGGCCACCACCGCCAACGTGGAAGCGCAGTTTGAGCAGCTCCAGGAAGACGGCAACGACGCCGTGACCGAGGCCGGTGCGCAACTCATGGCCGACATCGACGCCGCCGCCACCGCTGGCGCCGACGCGCAGGCCGACATTGAGGAGGCGTGGACAACCTACCGCGCCAGCGTCCAGGCAGAAGTCACGGCCCACGTCGAGGCATCCTTCGACGAGGCCGGCACCCTGGCCTACACCCAGGTCGAGGCCGCCATTCTCGCGGCTACCGCCGCCCGCGACGCTGCCCTGGCCGCCATCGAGGCCAGCGAGGAGATCGCCGCCAACACGTCGGCTGCCGTCGAAGCGTCTGTCACTTTCCGGGCCGAGGTCCACAGCCAGGCCAACGTGGATGCGCTGACCGCCGCGGGTTCGACTGAGGCGGAGGCGTCCGCGCTCCTCTCACTGACCGCCGCCGGTCAGTAGCTCTCAACCGCAACTCCGATGGGATGCGCGCTCGTCTGACTTGATTCCACCGTGGATTTGAGTCGGGCGGGCGCGTTCCGCTATCGTCTCCGCGGGTTGGTGGCTCGAAGAACCGGATGCGATTTCCCATGAAGAAACTGCTTGTCGCGGCCGCTTGTGTCGCTCTGTGCGCGTGCTCCTCGAACGAGTCCCCCCCGGGTGGCGGCGACGCCGCCAACAACGGCGCCGGGAACAACGGCAGCAACAACGGCGCGGGCAACAACGGGGGCAACAACGGACGGGCCAACAACGGCGCCAACAACGGGCCCGCCAACAACGGGCCCGCCAACAACGGACCTGCCAACAACGGCGCCAACAACGGGCCCGCCAACAACGGACCTGCCAACAACGGGGCCGCCGACGAGTTCACCTATCACCGGGACATCAAGCCGCTGCTCGAGGCGCGCTGCAACGAGTGCCATCGCCAGGGCGGCATCGCGCCCTTCGCCTTTGACAGCTTCGAGTCGGTCGCGGCGCTGTCGGCGAGCATTGGCGACAGCGTCGAGACCGGGGCCATGCCGCCGTGGCTCGCCAGCGACGAGTGCCAGGACTACCACGACGTAAAGACGCTGACAGCCGAGCAGAGGCGCGCCATCACGACCTGGGTGACCGACGGCGCCCCCGAAGGCGACGCGACCGATCCTCCCCGCGACTGGGACATCGCCGCACCGCGCCCGTTCCGCACCGACGTGTCGCTTCAGATTCGGGAGCCCTACACCCCGAAGAACGCCCCCGACGACTACCATTGCTTCCTCGTGGACTGGCCCGAGGACGAGGAGACGTTCGTCACCGGCTTCCGCGTAAACCCCGACAACGACGCGATGCTCCACCATGTGATCGCCTTCCTCGTGCCGCCGGAGCTGGCGGCCGAGTACGAAGCGCTGGACGCAGGAGAGGAGGGCCCCGGCTACACCTGTTACGGCGGCCCTGGTGGCGACGTATCCCGCGGCTTCTACTGGCTGGGCGGCTGGGCGCCGGGCAATCCGGGTGTTGTCGCCCGGGAGAGCCACGGCATCCGCGTGCCACCCGGCTCCAAGGTGGCGCTGCAGGTCCACTACAACACGATCAACGGCACCGGCACCGACCAGTCAAGCGTGGAATTCACCGTCGAGCGCGAGGTGGAACAACAGGCCTGGGTCGTCCCGTTCACCAACCCCTACTGGATCTTCGACGACTCCATGCAGATCCCCTCAGGAAGAGAGTCGGTGACCCACAACTTCCAGTTCGACGTCACCCAGTACCTCAGCCGGATCACAAACGGCGAGATGGAGGACGGGGCGTTCCTGATCCACAACGCGTCGCTGCATATGCACCAGCTGGGCGTGCGCGCCCGCGTCTCCGTCAAGCGGACCAACGGGGAAGAGTGCATCCTGGACATACCGGACTGGGACTTTGACTGGCAGCGGCCCTTCCAACTCAAGGAGCCGATCCTGGTGCAGCCCGGCGACCAGGTCTACCTGGAGTGCACGTGGGACAACTCTGCCGCGAACCAGCCCTACGACAACGTCGATACCAACGGCGACGGCGAAGTGGACGAGTACCGGCAGGTGGCGCCGCGCGACGTGTCGTGGGGCGACGGGACCCGCTCCGAGATGTGCCTCGCCATCCTCTACGCCACCCAGCCCTGACAGCCCGGCAGCACCGACGATGGCCTGCTGTCGTACGTGGGCCTCCACCGCCACTGGGTCGACGGCGCGGTGGGTCAGGCGCCGCGGTGCTCCATGAGCATGTGCACGCCGTCATTGTCGAGCGCGGCAAACCCCAGCCGCAGGTACAACCGCACCGCCGGGTTCGTCACGGCCACATGAATCCGCAGCGGCAACCGCGCCGCCCGCGCCTCCGCGATCAGAGTGGTCAGGAGCGCAGAACCGAGGCCCCGCCCGCGCACCTCCGGGACCAGGCTCAGCTCGATGATCCGAACCTCGTCCTCCCATCTTCCAACGTAGAGACGACCTACTGGGGCGCCGTCGAGCTCGACGATCTGAAGGGAGGCGTCGGCGTAGTGCGCTGCGTAGTGGCGACGCTGGGCGTCGAATTGTTGACGCAGCAGAGCTGACTTCGCCTCTGGGGGCAGGGGCAGATGGCCCAGCTCCGCGTCCCGCGTGCTCGCGTAGAGTCGGTACACAAACGACTCGTCGTCCGGCCGCTCCGGGCGCAAGGCTGCCTCCATCGATCCCTCCGTGACTGACTCCACGCTGTTCACGCCGTGGCTACTCACCCAGCACGATGCCCTCGCGCCGTGGGTCGGCGCCACCGACGAGGCCGTCCTCGGTCACGACGATCCCCTGAAGCCCACTGTTGAGGTCCCGCACGGTCACCTCGTGCCCACGCGCCTCCAGGCCCGCCTTGTTCCGCGCCGCCCACGCCTCCCAACCCGGCAGCATCTCCAGCTCCGTCCCACCGTTCCGATTGATGACATTGGGGCGCGCGATGGCGGTCTGAATGTCGTGCTTCCAGTCGATCACCGACAGCAGCGTGCGGGTGACGTACAGGATGATGCGGCTGCCACCGGGGCTGCCGATGGCCATGTTCAACGATCCGTCCCCGTTCAGCACAAACATCGGCGCCATGGACGACCGCGGACGCTTGCCCGGCGCGAGCCGATTCGCCACCGGGACATTGTCCACCTCAGGCACAAAGCTGAAGTCCGTCAGCTCGTTGTTGAGCAGAAATCCACGGACGAAGATGTGCGAACCGAAGGCCCCCTCGATGCTCGCCGTCATCGTGATCGCGTTGCCGTCGGAATCCACCGCCACCATATGGCTCGTGGATGGAATGTCCGGCCCCGCGTGGTCCGGCCAGGACAGGTACGCCCCGGACCCGGGGACTCCAGGCGCAGCCTTGCCCAGCGTCCTCTCGTCCGAGATCAACGCCGCGCGCGACTTCAGATAGGCCGGGTCCAGCAGCCCAGCGACAGGAATCTCCACAAAGTCGGGGTCCGCCAGGTATTTGTCGCGGTCGGCGTAGGCAAGCCGCGCCGCCTCGGCAAACAGGTGGGTCGCCTCCGGTGAATCCGGGTCCAGAGAACCCAGGTCAAACTGCTCGAGCACGCCCAGAATCTGAAGCGGCGTCACGCCGCCAGACGTTGGCGGTGGCATCCCGCAGACACGCAAACCCCGGTACGTCCCGCACACCGCTTCGCGCTTGACCGGCTTGTACGCTGCGAGGTCTTCCACCGTCAGCATGGCCGGATTGCGGGGCGCGTTCTGGACGGCAGCCGCGATGTCGGCGGCAATTTCGCCCGTGTAGAACGCGTCCGCCCCCTGGTCCGCCACGGCGCGCAATACCTTGGCGAGCGCCGGGTTCTTGACGATCGTCCCGATCGGCAGCGGCTCGCCGTTGGCGGTCAGGAAATAGGCCTTCGCCTCGGGCATCTGCGCCAGGAACGGATCGCGCGCGAGCAGCGCGTGGAGGCGCGGCGACACCGAAAATCCGCTCTCACACAGGGCAATCGCGGGCTGGAACAGGCGCTTCCAAGGCAGCTTGCCCCGCTCCTTGTGCACCGCCTCCAACATCCTGATCTCGCCCGGGACGCCGACACTGAGGCCACCGACCACAGCCTCCATGAAGCCCTCGAACCCTCCGTCCGCCCACCTGGCAAACTGATCAGGTGTCGCCGCGGCCGGCGCCGTCTCGCGTCCATCCCAGGCGTCGATGCTCTTCGTGCCCGCGTCGTAGTGCAACAGGAAAGCACCACCGCCGATCCCGGAGGACTGTGGCTCCACGAGCGTGAGGACCATCGACATCGCAATGGCCGCGTCGACAGCGCTACCGCCTTCTTTGAGTACGTCGGCCCCGGCCCTCGTCGCGTGCGGATTGGCGGCGGCGGCCATGTACTTCTGGGCCGTCACTGCTTTGGCACCGGCCTTCACCCCGGTGGAGGTTTCTGGGTCGATTGCCTCCTTGGATCCGGGTTCGGAAGTCTTGCAGCTGCACAGCAGCAGTAGGGCGAGTGCGACGAGCGCGGGCTTGTACGTGGATTTCATGTCTCCGCAATACAACGCCAAGCCTTTGACGATCCAGCCTTGGCACCGCCTTTGCTCTTTGGGAGGGCAGGACTCAGCGACGAGGAGTACGTCCATGACCTCCAGATTTCGAATGACACTGGTCGCGATGCTCGCCGGAAGCGCGCTGCTCGCCACCATCCCTGCCGCGGCACAGAACGTCGCCGGCCCTCGCATCACCGGGTTTGAACTCGCCAACGCAGACGGCGACCACGCGGTGAACTTCACGATCAAGACCGAGGGCGCCAAGCCGATCCCGGCCGACGCCATCGCGCTCAAGATTCAAGACAACGTCGTGCGGGTCACGTTCACGGACGTGCCGCTGGCCCCTCCGATGGGACTGCATGTCCCCTTCGTGGTGGAGGGTGTGCGCCACATCACCAAGGGCTATGCGCTCAAAGAGAACAACACGCAGAGCTTCGCGCGGCTGAAGTTTGACACCAAGGCCCGCCACGCCTTCGACGGGTGGACGATTGAGCCCACCGCAGAGGGCTCGCTGATCAGGCTGCCGTTCGGCGACATCAAGACCGTGGCACCCGCCGTCGCCGCCGCCGCCGAGGTCCCTGAAGCACCGGGTGCGCAGGCACCCGCGCCAGAAGCCCAACCCCAGGAAATGGCCGCCGTGGTGGCCGAGGCACCCGCGCCAGCCACCGCTGCGGAAGCGGCACCGGCCGCCGACATTGCGCCCGCGGCCGGCGCGCCCACCGACGCTCCCGAGGCGGCCAAACCGGCCGGCGAAGCTGGGATGTTCGGCTGGGCAAAGAAAGACGCGGAGCCCGCGCCCACCGTCGTCGCCGCCGACGCCACCCCGATCAAACTCGCCGATTCCGAGCGCGGCCCCAGCATGACCCGCGTCGCGGGCGGCCTCGTCGTGACCGTCCTGCTCATCCTCGCCCTGGCCTTCTGTGTGAAGAAGATGCGCGGCTTCAAGGGAATGGCCGGCGGATGGCGCCCACCAGCTGACGGCGTCAAGGTTTTGTCGACGTACAAGATCAACCGCAACCACAACGTCCTCATCCTCGACGTGCTCGGCGAGCACCTGGTCGTCGGCCAGGGCCCCGGCGGCATGAACCTGCTCTACAAGCTGCCCGAAGGCCGCCTGGCCCAGCTGCACGGCGCCGAGCCGACCCGCACCGACACCCGCTCCATGCTCCAGGGTCTGCTCGGCAAGCTCAACAGCGAGCCGTCGTTCGACGAGGGCGAGTTCGAGGCCAACGAGGGCACTCTCTCGGACCTGGCCCGCAGCCTGGAGTCCAACAGCAGCATCCCGGTAGCCCCCACCACCGGACAGAACGTGCGCATCATCCGGCCCGATCAAACGGTGGCGGCCTCCTCGGACGCCGAGCCCAAGGACTTTGAGGAGCTCATTCAACGCAGACTGGCCCGCGCCCAGGAGCGCGTGGCCGACCCCCGCGAAGCCAGCACGCGCCGGGACCCGGAGCTCGAGTCCATGGCGCTTAACATCCGCGACCGCGCACGGGCCCTCGGGAGACTGTAATGAACGGCTCCTGCCGCGGGCTCGCCCGTGACAACTGGAAGTCCGCCCTCGCCGTTGTGGCAGGGCTGACCGCGGGACTTGCCGTGCTCCTCGTTGGGGACTTCGCCTGGGCCCAGCCCATCGCGCCGACCCCGCCGACCGGTGGCGTCTCCATCTCCATGAGCGGTGGCGCCGACGACGTAGCCGGCGTCCTCAAGCTGGTCTTCCTCATGACCGTGCTGGCCCTGGTGCCCGCCCTGCTCATGACCATGACCTGCTTCACGCGGATCATCATCGTCTTCTCATTCCTGCGCCAAGCCATGGGCACGCAACAGACGCCGCCCAACCAGGTCCTGATCGGACTGGCCCTCTTCCTGACCGTCTTCATCATGGCCCCGACCCTCGCCGAGGTGGAGCAGAAGGCCTATGAGCCGTTCATCGCCGGCGAGATCTCGACGACGGAGGCCATCGAGCAGGGCTCGGTGCCACTGCGCGACTTCATGCTCAAGCAGACGCGAGACAAGGATCTCGGACTCTTCTACCAGGTCTCCGGCAAGCCCAAGCCGACCACGGTGGAAGAGGTTCCCATGATGGTCGTGATCCCGGCCTACATCCTCAGCGAGCTCAAGACGGCCTTCGAGATCGGCTTTCTCATCTACATCCCCTTCCTCATCGTGGACATGCTCATCGCGTCGGTGCTGATGTCCATGGGAATGATGATGCTGCCACCGGTCGTGGTCAGCCTGCCCTTCAAGCTACTCCTGTTCGTGATGATCGATGGATGGTTCCTCATTGTGGGGACCTTGATTCAATCATTCGCCTAGCGAGGCCGATGTGTACCTCGAAGGGCAAAGCATCCCCTGCCGCCACACGAATCAAGGAGGATTCACATGTCGGTCGTAGCGATCATCCCCGCCCGCGGCGGGAGCAAAAGAATCCCCGGAAAGAACCTGGCCCCCGTGGCGGGCAAACCGCTGCTCGCGTGGACCATCGAGGCGGCGCTCGACGCCTGGAGCATCGATCACGTCTTTGTCTCCACCGAGGATGACGACATCGCCCGCTGCGCCCGACGGTTCGGCGCCGAGGTGATCCCCCGTCCCCTCGAGTTCGCGTCCGATTCGGCACAGACCGAGCCGGTGTTGCTCCACGCGCTGGACTGGCTTTGGGAGGTCTGCCGGATGAGTCCGGACTATGTGTCCCTGCTCCAATGCACCAGCCCGCTGCGCTCCACGGCGATCATCGATCGCGCCGTGAGCAAGGCGCTGGAGACCGGGTGCGACGCAGTCGTGGGCGTACACGAGACCATCGAACACTTTTTCTGCGGCGACCTCGAGGGAGACAGGCTCCACGTCGCCTACGATCCGCAGAACCGCCCACGTACGCAGGACATCCGGCGCAAGTACCGGGAAAACGGATCGACCTACGTGACCCGAACCGAGTTCCTTCGGGAGACCGGATGCCGTATGGGCGGCGACACGCGCGCCGTGGTCATGACCCCCACTGAGGGGCTCGACATCGATCACTTTCACGATCTCATGCTGGCCCAACACTACCTTGAGCAGCGGCGCCACACGACCGGCGGCTACGCACGACTGCCTCTCATCTGACGCTCCTTCCGGTTGTGGTATAGTCGCCGCGTGCATCGACTGGCAGCCATTTTCACAGTCTGCGTGCTCGCGGTCCCCGTGTCCGCCCACGCCGGCGAGATCGTCGTCGCGACGGACCAGCCCGACGAGCTGTGGTGGTCCGCCTTCGCGGTGGAGCTTGGCCAACAGACCCGGCAACCGGTTCGCCTCGGCAACCGCGAGCTCTGGCCCGGGTCGCCGGACCCTCGGGATGTGGCCGCAGCGCGCGCCGTCTTCGACGAGGGCGTCCAGTTCTTCCTCGCGCTGGAACTGGGCAAGGCAGCCAAACGGTTTGACAGCGCCCACGAGCGCTACGTCCAGCTCCTCGACGCGTTCGCCTTTGACGGACCGTCCTACGACCAGGTCCTTCGATCCGGCTTCTACGCCGCCTGGTCGCACCTGCAGAACCGGCGCAAGAAGCAGGGCCGCGAACGCCTGCAGGCTCTCCTGACACGCTTCCCGGGCGCGGCGCCCGACGCAAAGATCTTTCCGCCGCCGTTCCTCGCTGAGGTGGAGGACGCGCGGCGCAGGCTCGACCGCCAGAACCAGCCCGCGCAAATTACCGTCACCGTGCGACCAAAGACCGCGCTCGTCAGCCTCGACGGCGCCGTGTCCGAGAGCGCCGACGGGGTCCATCGGCTTGCTCTGGGCGACGGCTCACACCGACTGGGCGTCGGGATTCCCGGCCTGGCCGCCGAGTGGCGCGACGTCGTCGCCGGAGACGCACAGGACATCGAGGTCGACCTCACGGCCTGGCCGCAGAAGACACCCCGGCCGCTGCCCGGAGGCCCGGCGGGCCCAAAGGTGGTCAACGCCTACCGCGCCGGGCACGGCGTCTCCCACCTGGTCTGGATCACCAGCGGCGACCGGCTCGCACAATCCGATCCCGTCGTATGGGTGCACGATGTGGGCACGGGCCAGGTCACCGCGGTGTTGCTGGTCCCCCGTGGATCCGGTCCTGACGCCAGCCGTGCCGGTGCCAGCGCGGTCGCCCAGGCAATGGCCACGCCCGACCTGGAGGTGCTTGTCCTGGACGGCGGCCGCGTTCGCCACGACACGGACCTTGCGACCCGCGTGGACGCCGTCCTCAGCGACGCCGCGGCCTCTGCCGACGTACCATTGGAACCCGTCGTGCCGGATGGAATGGCAACCAGTAGAATCCGACTCGGCGCGTCGCTGGCAACCGGTTTCGGCGTCGCCACTGAGGTGACCGATCCCGGCGTCGCCCCGACCCCCCTCGTGGCGCGGCTGAACCTGAGCTACAGGGCCACCCCGACCGT
The DNA here is from genome assembly GCA_937890335.1 of uncultured Pseudomonadota bacterium. Lineage (GTDB taxonomy): Bacteria > Myxococcota_A > Bradymonadia > Bradymonadales > CALBXO01. The sequence goes on from CALBXO010000378.1 coordinate 18,194, forward strand.
CGATCTCGGGATCGGTGGTCGGTTCCAGGTGGTGAATCCTGCAGCATTGGGGGAGGCGTTCGTCCGGTTCCGCTTTCCATGGATCTACCTGCGCACCGGCGTCGGTGTCGGGCGCATCACCCACAAGATCCTCGACACCGACAACCGCAAGGAATCGTCCTCCGAGCTGGTGGGCCCGGCCGTCGGACTGGAACTTCCCCTTGGCCCCGTGGAGATCGCGCTCCACGTCCACGCGCCGCTGTTCCCGACCGCAACAGTGCACGCCGACCTCAGCCTCGGCATGGGCCTGGATTTCTAGTGTTTCTGCACAGGGACATTGGTGAGTTTCCGGCGAGCAACTCGGCCGGA
>CALBXO010000379.1 GCA_937890335.1 uncultured Pseudomonadota bacterium
GAAGGGCACAAAGGGTATTCGGCGCGAATACACTGCGTTGCCGGCGCGGCCAACGGGCGGGTACAGTGCGCGCATGATGATTGTAACCGGCGCAGCCGGAGGTCTCGGTACCGCGGTGACGGCGCGGCTCGCAAAGGACGGGGCGGTGCATGCGCTGGTCCGCAAACAGGCACAACTGGACGCCCTCGATGTGGGCGGCGGGCTCTGCGATGTGACCGATGAGGCGTCCGTGTCCGCTGCGTTTGCTGCGGCGGGGCCCATTCGGGGCGTCGCGCATCTGGTGGGCGGCTACACGGGCGGCGTGCCCATCTGGGACACGGAGCTTCGCGATCTGGACAAGATGATCGCGCTCAACCTGCGCAGCGCCTTCCTCATCCTTCGCGAGGGGGCGCGGGCCTTGCGTGAGACCGGTGGTTCCATCGTCTGCGTCGGCTCGGTGACGGGCAGGACAGGGGCGGCGGGGCACGCGCCCTACGCGGCCACAAAAGCTGCTCTGCACAGCCTGGTTCGCAGCGCTGCGGTGGACCTGGCCGCGTCAGGCGTGCGCGTCAACGCGGTGCTCCCCGGCATGATCGCGACCCAGGCGAACCTGGACGCGATGCCGGACATGGACCACAGCGCGTGGGTCGCGCCGGCGCAGATCGCGGACACGATCGCTTTTCTTCTCAGTGATGCTTCGGTGGGCGTGACCGGCGCGTGTGTCGAGGTGGCCGCGCGCGGCTACACCCCGTAGCTTCCGGGATCGGGAGCGATCAGCGCGCGGGCCAGCGGGTATCCTGGAGGCGGTGGCCGTAGGACTCCCACGTGCCGTCCTGCCAGACCTCCGGGATCATCTCGTAGTTGTCGAAGTCAAAGTCCGGGGCGCGCACGGCCTGCACGTCGAGCCACAGGCCGAGCTCTTCCGGGTAGGGCCGGGGCCGCTGTGCCTCCGGCAGCCACGAGAACGTCGGGAACTCCGGCAGTTGGATGTACGGCTGCCAGCCCGGTGCGGTGATGATCCACCACACGTCCAGGTGGTAGGGGGACCGGATGTGTACGCGCCAGAAGTCGGGTATCTCGCCGTTGGAGGTCTCCAGGATGATGTGGCGGCCCGAGATGGGCGCGCCGTCCTCGGGGGAGACGATGTTGGGCAGGCCCATGAGGTGTGTCAGGTCCACCTCGTTGTCGTTGTCCGCAGGGGTCAGGCCCTCCATCCGGACGTGGCTGCTGCGGTTGCGTCCCACGCTGCCCGCGACCACGGTGGCGGTGAGGGACGCGTCGAACAACCGCCCCTCAAACTTGGGCGCCAGCGGTGTTGTCAGCCACGGCAGGATCCCGGTGGGGCGCTCCGGAAGTTGCAGAGATCCCTCGTAGCCGAGGTCGATCGCGGTGGTAACCTGCACGTCGGACTCGCCGTCCCAGCCCTGCACCTTGAACGAGACGGGCTCGAGCTCGATGTCCGGGATGAGGTCGATCTCGGCGTCGTCGCCGTTGTTGATCACCAGCCCGCGGTGGATGCCAAAGCCCACCGGCTCCCAGTCGTCCTCGCCGCGCTCGGCCCAGATCCAGGCTGCGACGGAGACATCGCCCACATCACAGGGGATGCCGAACAGCACGGGCTCCGCGTTGGTCATGATGACCTCGATCTGGCTGCGCTCGGGCTCCAGCAGTGAGCGGGACACCTGGATGGTGGCCTTGTAGCGCGTGGCGTCAGCCTTGGGCGGCGGGTAGAGCCAGCCGTGGATGTAGCCCGACTGGACCTCGCCCTGGCCCCCGCCTTCCCCGGATGACGGCGGTGGCGGGACGATGACGTTGAGGGTCACGTTGCTCACGCCGACGCTCTGTATGCTCGCCTGGCCTGTTCCCGCGGGCCCCAACACGCTGACCGTCTGCTCTCCGTGCAGGGCGCGGCTGCTGAACGTGATGAGACCGTTCTCGTCGGTCCAACCCTGGAACGGTGTCGTCGGGTCGTGCCCGAGCATCACGAAGGCGCCCGGCACCGGCGTGGTCCCGATCAGGTCTACTACGGCGACGTTGATGGTGTCGGTGATGCGGGGTCCCCAGACGCCGCCAAACTGTACCGTGGGGTTGAAGTAGACAAAGGCGCCCGGGAGGCGCGCGCTGTCGCCGGCGAGCCGCACATCGGCGTCCACGGACTCCGCGCGCCGCTTGCCCGTCTTGCAGCGCACTGTGGACGGGTCCACGACGGTGGCGTTGGTGCAGGTGACGCCGCCCAATTGGACGCGAGGCCGTCCCCAGAACCCGCTGCCGCGCACCTCGACCCAAGCCCCGCCGGCGAGGCTACCCGAAGGGGGAATCACCGCGTCCACCGCCATGTCGCCGGTGTAGGTGAATCCGTCGCGAAGAGTCGCCGATTGCCCGTCCGACACGGCGCGGACCGTGGCTGGGCCCAGGGAGCCTTGCGGCAGGAGGACGACGGCCTGCTCGGGGGTCACCGACCGGACCTCGGCGCGCAGCGGGCCGATTGTAAACCGCGTGTCCTCGGTAAAGCCCGAGCCGGTGATGGTGACAATGTCCCCGCCCGATGCGTGGCCCATGCCGGGCGCCACGTCGGCCAAAGTGAGGTCGGTCACGTAGGTGAAACCGTCTTCCAGAGTGTGGTTGCGGCCCGCCACATCGACCCGAACGTCGGCGATGCCGACACCTTCCGGGGTGCGGACGCGCAGCGTGGTGCTGCTGTGACGCAGGACCGCGGCCGGCTGGCCGCCAATGGTGACCACGGCGGCGTCGGTGAAGCCGTTGCCGACAACATCGACCTGTTGACCACCGCTCTCGCGGCCCACCGCTGGGGTGACGTGCGCGACGAGCAGCGCGTCGGTCGGCTCGATCCAGGTCCAGCCTCCGGGAAGTCCGGTCAGTCCGTTCTCAGCGATGAGCTCCACATCGGCGGCGCCCGCGGGGCCGGCCGGGACGACGAGCTCGACGCGGTTGGGGTGGGTGAACACGACTCGCGCGTCGCGGCCGCCAATGGTGGCCGAGGTGACCGTCTCAAGCCCCACGCCGGTCACTTCAATGTGCTCCCCACCTGCGGTGGAGCCCGCGGCGGGGAAGATGCGCTGGGCCTCCGGCGCGGCCAGGTAGGTCAGCCCGCCCCGGAGCGTCGCGACCTCTTCGCCCACGGTGACGCGGACATCTACCGCGCCTGCGCGGTGGCTGGGGACGGCGGCCAGGACAGAGTCCCGGTCGATCCTCTCGACCCACAGCGCGCCCGAGCCGCCAAAGCTGACGGCAGCGTCGCCGATGAGGGCGCCGCGGATCAGGACAATGTCGCCACCGGCGGTGGAGGCCGTGGAGGGGTCGATGCTCTCGATCTCGATGGGCGCGGTGAACGTGAACGCGCCGGCGAGCGAGGCGTCCTCTTCACCGGTCTGCACTTTGACGTCTACGGTGCCGGCGTCGGACGTGGGGGTCTCCATGACCAGATGACGGCCGTCGAGTAGCCGCACGTTCCGGGCGCGGCGTATCCCAAAGTACACAGCCGGTTCGGTGGTGACGCTGCGGCTCAGCTCCACCAGGACGGGAGTACCGCCCACCGTATCTCCGGTGGTGGGCTGCACCGTCAGAATATTGAGGGGTCCGGGGTCTTCCCCGGGGTCCGGGTCCGGATCGGGATCGGGGTCTGGGTCGGGGTCCGGATCGGGGTCCGGCTGCACCGTTGTGATCGGATCCGCGGCGCGGGTTCCGGCGGCGCGGGCGTCGGCGTTAGCTTCCCAACGCGGTGTCTCCACCCGGTCCGACGCGGGCGGTGCCGAGGGGTTGTCGCCGCAGGCGGCGACGAGCGCGAAGATACACAGCAGATGGAGACGTCTCATGAGCTCCCTGGACACCGGTCCAAAACCCTAGCCTTGCGACCACAGTCTAGCAGGTTCCGCGCCAGCGCGGGGCGATCGGAGCCTAACGCACAGACTGGTTGCGCAATTGGCGGTGGCGCGCCGGTTGCGGTGCCGCGTGTAAGTAGTTTGCAGCCGGACCGTTCCTGGGTGGAGACTGCCACTGACCATGAGGACACGGATGAATTACAAGCCCCTTATCGCCGCCATCGCCGCGGCCATTGTGCTGGCGCCGGGCAGCGCTTTTGCCTTCTGCGGTTTCTACGTTGGGGGCGGCGAGGACGCGCTGGTCAACGACGCGACCCAGGTGATCATGATGCGGGAGGGCGAGCGCACCATCCTGAGCATGCGCAACGACTACAAGGGGCCTCCCGAGGATTTTGCGATGGTCGTTCCGGTGCCCGTGGTCCTCCAGGAAGAGCACGTCAAGACGCTGGACCCCACCGTCTTCACCACCATCGAGCGCATGGCCGCGCCGCGCCTGGTTGAGTATTGGGAGCAGGACCCGTGTCCTCCGGAGTACGACCCCATCGACTATGCGCTCGAGGGCGCGATGGATTTTGGGGGCGTGCCCAAGATGTCGGCAGCGCCGACCGGTGGCCCGCCGCCGTCGGTCGTCGTCGAGGCGCAGTTCAAGGTCGGCGAGTACGAGATTGTCATCCTGAGCGCCACCGAGTCGGGCGCGCTGGACAGCTGGCTGCGCGAGGGCGGCTACAACATCCCCAAGGGTGCGGGCGACGTGCTGCGGCCCTACGTCGAGCAGGGAATGTACTTCTTTGTGGCCAAGGTGGACGCCAGCAAGGTCAGCTTTGTGGACGGTCGCGCTCGCCTGTCCCCCCTGCGGTTCCACTACGACAGCAAGGAGTTCGCGCTCCCGATCAGGCTCGGCATGCTCAACGCGGACGGCGCGCAGGACCTGATTGTCCACATCCTGGCGCTGGGTCAGCGGTACGAGGCGGCCAACTACAAGAACGTGACGATTCCGACGAACCTGGGCGTCACCGACGACACGCGCGAGCGTTTTGGCGAGTTCTACGCCGCGCTCTTCGACAAGACTCTGGAGCGCAATCCCGGCGCTGTGGTGACCGAGTACGCGTGGCAGTGGCCGGAGTTTCAGAACGGACCCAAATGCGATCCGTGCCCGCCGGGACCGAGCATCGGCTGGGGCCCCCTGCAGGCCCTCGGCGCTGATGTGACGCAGGTGGGCGGGCAGCGTTGGGACTACGTGCTCACCCGCATCCACGCGCGCTACGACAAGACCACGTTGGGTGACGACCTGGTGTTCCGCGCCGCGGCACCGATTGTGGGAGGGCGCGAGCACATCGTCTCCGCCAACGGTGAGCTCGAGGAGGGCTCCCAACCGTCGGGCACGAACCAGTTTCAGGGCCGTTACATCATCCGCCACCCTTGGGATGGTCCCATCGCCTGCGACAACCCGCAGCGCGGGGTGTGGGGAGGCCCGCCCGGCGGCGGCTCCAACGTATCCGCGGCGACGGACACGGCGCTGGCACCGCGCGGGGGGCTGGAGCTGGTGGCGCATCTGCGCACGCCGGTGCCGGAGCTCGACATCGAGGCGGGCGCGCTGCACAGCGTGGGCGCGCAGGAGCTGACGGTACCGCGCGGCCCCGAGTTCCACGGCTGCGGCGCCTGCTCCACGCGGCAGCCCACCGGCATGGTCTGGGTTGCCTTGGGACTACTGGCGCTGGGCGGGGTGCTGGTCAGGCGTCGCGGATAGACGGGCCGAGTCGACCCTGCCATGGCACCCATGCACGTTGGGCTTCCGACCGCGACCGGCCGGCCGCCCGCCCAAAGACCTGATCCCTTGCTCGTCCGCGATGCTCGGGCGGTGGGCGAGGCAGTTCTACCGGAGGCGCGGCTTCCGGATCAGCGCCTGCGGAGCCAAAGCGGTGGCGCGGGTTGGGCCGCGGTGTCGCAGCTGCAATCCTCTTCGAATTTCTGTGATCCAAGCGAGGGTGGCAGGCCTCCGGAACCCTGGTTGGCGTCCGGTTCTCCGCCGAGGTCCGCGCCGTCGCTGTCGATGTCCGGCGAGTCGGGGCCTGCCTCGGATCCGTCGCCTCCATGGGCATCGCCACGGTCGGCGACGTCCCCGCCGTGGCTGATGTCGTCCGTGTCCCCCACCCCTGTGTCGGCACCCGCGTCGGGCTCGTCGCACGGCAGGTCCCGGCCGTCACAATCCTGGTCGAGCCCGTCGCCGCAGATCTCGACAGCGCCGCCGTGGACGTCGCTGCGCTCGTCGTCGCAGTCGTCTCCGCCGATGCTGGTGGCCGCGTGTCCGTCCATGTCCAGGTCGCAGCCACCAAAGGCAAAACCCTCCGCTGGCGAGGCGGCCATACGGGCCTCGGTCATGGGTCCCCAGACGCCGTCTTCCTCGATGGTGTCGTCCGGCGTGTTGCGGTTCCACAGGCGCTGAAACACGCGGAGGCTCTCGGGCCGAAGATCTCCTTCCAGGTCGTGCCACTCGAAGTGGGGCGGGTCCCGGTCGCCCAGTGGCCACCGCCAGCCGTGCGCCTGGAGTGGGTCGCGCCAGCGTCGGTTCTCGTCCACGTCGATGGCCTGCCCGCCTTGGTGCCGGCTTCCGCCCGGTCGCGCCGCCAGAAAGCCAAAGCGCTGGCCGCGCAGGTAGTCGTAGTACTGCATTCCCGCGTCGCGGTAGCCGCTGGTGATGGTGAGGTAGTCGCCCTCGTCCCGGGCGGTGGCCCGCGCCGCCTCCACCGCCTCGGGCCTCAGCAGGAGCGGGATGTTGTTCTCGGTGTAGAGGTACCCCGGCTCAGCGCGGCTCTCGAAGGTCACGAGGACGCCGGGTTCGATGCAGTTGAGTTCGTCAATGAGCTGCTTGGACAGACCGTCAATGAGCACGGCGGGATAGTCTCCGCCGAGCTCCGGCAGGTCCTCAATCAGGATGCCGTGGTGCCGCTGCTCGAGCCGCTCGGGCTGTTCCGGCGCGCCGCAGGCCGCAGCCACCATGGCCACACCGGCCACCGCCAGGAAGTAGAGAGTCCGTCTCATCGGGGCGAACGTTAGCAACTCTCGGCGCTGACTCCCAGTGCCCCGGCGCAGAAAGTGACCAACGAGTCATCGTGCGGGGCTTTGGCGCTGGAAAATGCGGCGATGGGCGCGTTCGTCGGTCATCTGAAAACGACGCTCGCAGCCGTGATGGAGGGCGTGGTATGACGGGCCACACATCTGGGAGACGACATGACCGACAAGCTCGCACTCGACCTCGCGCTGCATTGGGAGCGCACCACGCCGGACGCGCCCTATCTGACCCAGCCCGTGGGTGGCGGGCAGGTGCAGACCCTGACCTGGGGCGAGGCGCTGACCGAGGCGCGGCGGATGGCGGCACACCTCGTGTCGCGGGAGTTGCCGGCTGGCAGCCGCATCGCGATCTTCTCCAAGAACTGTGCGCATTGGATCCTCGCGGACCTGGCCATCTGGATGTCGGGCCATGTGTCCGTCCCGATTTTTCCCACCGTGGGCGCGGATTCGGTGCGGTATGTGCTCGAGCACAGCGAGTCTGTGCTGCTCTTCGTGGGCAAGCTCGACGTCTGGGAGGCAGCGAAGGCGGGTGTGCCCGACGGGCTCGATTGCATCGCGTTCCCGCTGGCCCCGGACACGCCGTACCCCAGGTGGGACGACGTGCTCGACGGGGTGGAGCCGCTGGGCGATTTTCCCGCCCGAAAGGCCGAGGAGCTCGCGACCATCGTGTATACGTCGGGCAGCACGGGCACGGCCAAGGGCGTGATGTTGAGCTTTGGTGCCATGGCGTCGTCGGCCGGAGGCCTGGGCGACGATCTTGGGATCTCGTCGGACGACCGCATGCTGTCCTACCTCCCCATGTCCCACGTCTTCGAGCGGTGGGTCGTGGAGATGGGCTCGCTGGCCTATGGGTTTCAGGTGTTCTTCGCCGAGAGCCTGGACACCTTCGTCGCGGACCTGCGCCGCGCCAAGCCGACGCTCTTCGTGTCGGTTCCCAGGCTGTGGCAGAAGTTCCAATTGGGCGTTCACGCCAAGATGCCCGCGGGCCGGCTGCGGTTCCTGCTCAAGCTCCCGATCATCTCCGGCATCATCCGCAAGAAGGTTCTGACGGGCCTGGGGTTGGAGTGTGTGCGCTACGCCGGGTCCGGCTCGGCGCCGATTCCGCCGCAGCTCATCGAGTGGTACCGCGCGCTTGGGCTCGAGCTGCTCGAGGGCTACGGCATGAGCGAGAACTTCTGCTACTCCCACGCATCCCGGCCGGGCCACGCCCGCGTGGGCTACGTGGGCACTGCGTACGAAGGCGTCGAATGCCGCATCTCCGAGGAGGGTGAGATCCAGATGACCTCGCCGGGCCTGATGATGGGCTACTACAAGGAGCCCGAGCTCAGCGCAGCGGCGTTCACGGAGGATGGCTTCCTGAGGACCGGCGATCGCGGTGAGATCGACGCCGAGGGGCGGCTGAAGATCACCGGGCGCGTCAAGGAGCTGTTCAAGACCAGCAAGGGCAAATACGTGGCGCCCGCGCCCATCGAGAACCGGCTTCAGACCCACCCGGACGTGGAGATCACGTGTGTGGGCGGCTCGGGTCAGCCGCAACCGCACGCCGTGGTGGTGCTGTCTCCCGAGGTGCGCGAGCAGCTGGCCGACCCGGCGACGCGGGCGCAGCTCGAGGCGAGCCTCGGCGAGCACTTGGCGGCGGTCAACGGGCAGCTGGCCAAGCATGAGTCGTTGGCGTTTCTGGCCGTCGCGAAGGGCGATTGGACGATTGAGAACGGGATGCTCACGCCCACGATGAAGATCAAGCGACACTCCATCGAGGAGACCTACGCGCCCTCCGCGGATGCCTGGTACGGCGCCAAAAGCCCGGTTGTATGGGAGTGAGTGCGGCGCGACTCGGTGTCCGGGATACCGCGTGACCACCCTTTGCCTGGAGCGATGAACATGACCAGCCCCCGCTTGTGCCTCGTTTTCGTAGCCGCCTGCGTGGTCGCGCTGGGCACGTTCGGCTGCGACACGGGGAAGGTGTCCGCGCCGACCGGCACCCCCACGGACCCAGTAGAGACGTGCGCCAAGGTTGGGCAGGTTTGTCGCTACAATGGCCAGCAATTGGGCGTGTGCCACTTTCGCGATGGCACGGACAACCCCGGCGATCGATTCGTCTGCCTGTCCCAGCATTGACGCGCACGTCTGCAAAACAGTCCCCAACGCGGTGCCCCCATGCGTATTTTCTGTCTGGTCCTGGTCGTGCTTGCCGCTCTCGGCTGCGACGACAACAAAACTCGCCCGACCACCCAATTTGACGGCAACCCGACGCCGGACGTCGGGCCTGACACACCCGATCCTGGTGATGTCGCGCCGGACTCCGACGTGGAGGTGGAGCCGGACGGCGGGCCCCTGGACTCCGATGCAGACGGTGTCACTGACGCTGACGAGCTGGCGAATGGGACCGACCCCTTTGACCCGGACAGCGACGACGATGGCTATTGGGATGGCTGGGAGCGCGCCGCGGGCACGGACCCCAACGACCCGGCGGACCACCCCGAGTATGCGCTTCCGCCGGGCGAGCCCTTCCTGCTGGAGCCCACGCGGTTCCTCGAGCCCGGCTTGCTGGCCCCGTTGGTGAACCCACGTTTGGAAAGCATCCCCCCGATTCTGGTCTACATTGACGGACTGACCGATGGCGCCGCGGACACCATCTCCGTCGTGGGCGGTGTGGGTGAGGAGATTGGCCCCGGCGCAGACGATGTGCCCGGCAACGCCGACGACGAGTACGGCATGCGCTTCACGTCGGTCTCGCAGCAGACGGGCGCCTTTCTGGTCGGCCTGGATGGGACTGTGACCGCGCTCGATATCAGCGTGACCGGGGACGTGCTGCGGCTCGATCTGTCGGGCATCAGCGACCTCACAGAAGGCGTGCGCCTTCGTATCGAGAATGTCGAACTCGACGGCACCTTCACCGAGGATCTGGCTCGTTTTGGGGGGGCCAACCTGCGCGGCAATTTCACGCGGGATGGCGTCGCGGAGCTGGCCGAGCAATTCCAGGACTTCATCCCGCTGGACCCGGATCTGCTCACGGAGCAGCTCGACCCCGACGGTGACGGCAACATCCCAGTTCATCTCACCCTGACGGGCCGCCGCGTCATCGTGCCTGGGTTTGTGGAGTCCGCTGGATCGCAGGACCCCATCCCCCGCGACGCCGGTCCGTGCTGTCCGGACGGGGCCGAAGCCGGCGATCCGGTGGAGCCATTCCTGATCGCCGGGGTCGTGGACCAGGGCCTACAGCCGCGCGAAGAGGCCCTCGCGGAGCGGTCGATCGAGGCGCTGTTGGCAGACCCAGAGGTGCAGATGGTGGCCACGGTTCGCGTCGTGGACGGCAGGCTTCACTATTTTGTCTACGGGGCGGGCGGGCACATCGTCTATGTGCGTGACGGGGACGGCTGGACCGTAATCGAGGGCGAGGGCGACAACCCACTTGCGAACACGGACCCGGCGGCGTTCGGCACGTATGAGGAGTTCGTCCTCAACGGCACCAACCCGGAGAACACGGCCTATCCGGACGCAAACTACCCGGAGGGCGACGAGCGCCTGGCGTGGGTCCCGGCGGACGCCATGCATTTCCCGTTCGCGTACGAGCGGATCGCCGCCTATTTCGCGGACCCGCGCGCGGGGGATCTGGCGATCATCGAGGTCAGCTACGCGTCCGGCGGCTGGTCCAGCCACGGTCACCTGGGCGCGATTCAGTCGCGCTCGCCGCTGATCATCGCCGGGGCAGGCGTTCGGTCGGCCACGCGCGAGCCGGGTCAGGACTCTGTGGTCGCGCTGCCAGGGGGAGGCGCTGGCCTGTTCCACCAGGCGGCCGCCCGCGGCGTGGACATCGCCCCCACGCTGGCCGCTGCGCTGGGTGTCGCGCGCCACCCGCTGGCCGTGCGCGAGGGGTACTTCCGCACCGACGCGCTCCTGGCCCGGCAGGACGGCCGCGTGCTGGAGGAAATTTTTACGGCGGACGCCCTGGCCGCCATCCGGCGCGGCGAGCCCGTGGCGCAACACGTTCTGATCATTGTGAACGACGGCTTGACGGCGCTGGAGATCAACCACGAGCTGGTGACAGACGGCTTTGACATCCCCGGTCATCGCGCGCTCGCGTCCCGCGGCGTCGTCTTCCAATTCGGTTCCATCACCAACTGGCCGTCCAACACCTACCCGAGCCACAACATGATCGGGGCGGGCGCGTACAGCGGGCACCACGGCATCCTCGACAACGCCATCTACGAGCGCGAGACCGCGACGAACTTCTCGGTCATCGCCGGGCTCTTCGACACGCAGAAGTACTTTGGCTCCGCCCACCCGAACCTCCCGGTGGAGACCCTTTTTGAGGCGGTGGAGCGCAGTTTTCCTGACGCCTTCACCGCCAGCATCAACGACCCGACCAGCCGCGGCGCCGACTTTTCCACACTGGAGCGGCGGCTGCCGGACGGGCTGATGGTTCCCGACTCGGCGTCGGAGATCACCATCGGTGGGACGACCTACCCGCTTCCACCCGCGGACACGACCGACTTTGAAGCGCTGGTCGACAACGCGTCGGTCTTCAGCCTCGCCGGGGCCTACGCCGGCGACCTGCCGTTGCCCACATACGCCATCGCCAACTTCAGCAGCACCGACGGCGCCGGACATGGCAACGGCCCTCATGGAGACCAGATCCGCGACCAGGTTCTGCCCAATGTAAGCCTGCGCCTTCTGGCCGTGTGGGCCCTGCTGGAGGACGCCGGCATCCTGGATGACACCATCATCGTGCTCACGAGCGACCACGGGATGGAGATGAAGGACACGGCCCGCACCGGTTCCACCACGGACATGCTCGACGCCGCCGGCATCAAATACACCAAGGTCGGCGCGGGCATCTTCTTCCGGAACCTCGCCGCCACCGCGACGCCCGAGGGCGAGCTCCTCACGGTGACTGTGGTGGATGAGGACACGCAGGGGCAGCCCACGCCCGTCCCAGTAGCGGGGGCGCGGGTTACAATCGTGGCGGGCGCGGACGAGGTCAGCGGCATCACGGATGGCAACGGCGTGGTGGTCCTGACGCTCGCCAACTCGGACGGCGCGCCGGAGATCGCCGTGTCCCACCCCGACTACAACTCGATCCCCGCCGAGTAGCTCGCAGCGACGCGCGTCAGCGCTCGCGTGGATTCCAGACCGCCTGCACCAAATCGGCACATTCTCTGTGCGCAATCGCCTCGCGGCGTCCCGACGGACTGCACGCCGGCACAGCAAGTTCCACCCAGCCCACTGAGGAGGAACCCATGCAAGCGCTGTTCAGAATTGCCGGAATCGTCGTCGTCTTCATCATCATCTCCATCGCGTGGCTCGTGCTCGGCGGCATCATGGCCGAGCGCAGCGACCGCCAGAAGTACAGCCTGCGGGGTGAGGTCAACGAGCTGTGGGGGCGGCCGCAGCAGCAGCGCGCACCGGACCTGAAGTTCCAGTGGAAGACCTTTGAGGAGGTCGTTCACACGGAGACCAAGGACGGGCAGGAGGTCAAAGTCACCTCGACGCTCACCCACAACCACGACAAACCCGCGGCGCCCAACTCCACGCACATCGCCGCAGACCTCAAGCTCGACCAACGGCTCAAGGGCGTGATGTGGTACTCGCTCTACGACATCGACTTTGAGGGCGCCTGGACCTACGAGCACGAGTCAGACGAGGCCGGCGAGCTGCTCGTCGGCTTCCAGTTCCCGGACGCGAACGGCCTCTACGACAATTTTACGTTTGTGGTGGATGGGCACGACCTCGCCCGCGAGCTGCACCCTGAAAATGGGCGCGTGCAGGCGACGGTACCCGTGCAGCCGGGGCAAAAGGTCACCCTGGCGATCGGCTACGGCAGCCGCGGCATGGACAACTGGGAGTACCGGCCCACGGAGGGGGTCTCGAACCTGGAGAACTTCCGGGTCGACATGACGACGGACTTCACGGACATCGACTTTCCCGCCCACGGCATGTCGCCGTCCTCACGGACGCAAAAGGACGGCGGCTACGCGTTGCAATGGGACTTCAGCCAGGTTGTGACGGGCAATAGCATCGGGATGGTGATGCCCACGCGTATCCAGCCCGGTGAGCTCGCCTCCACCATGAGCTTGAGCGCGCCGGTGTCGCTGTTCTTCTTCTTCCTGGTGCTGTTTGTCTTCGGCACGATGCGGAACATCGACATCCACCCGGTGAACTATCTGCTGATGGGCGGCGCCTTCTTCAGCTTCCACCTGCTGTTCAGCTATTCGGTCGATCACCTGCACGTGGTGCCCGCGTTCGTCATCGCCAGCGTGATCAGCATTGTCTTGGTGGTCAGCTACATACGGCTCGTGGTCTCCAGCCGGTTCGCGTTCCTGGAGACGGGCATCGCCCAGCTGATCTACCTGGTGGGCTTCAGCCTGGCGCACTTCTGGGATGGCTTCACGGGGCTGACCGTCACCGTGCTCAGCGTCCTGACGCTCGGTGTCGTCATGCAGCTGACCGGTCGCATCAAGTGGTCTGAGGTGTTCCGCAAGAGCGCTGTGGCGCCGGGGACCATGCCGAGCGGCGAGGCGCGCACGGCGCAGCCGTCCATGGACGCTGCTGTGCAGGCCGGCTGATGTTGTTTGCTGCGATGGAGGGATTCTGGGGTGCGGGCCGGTCGTCTGCGGACGGCCCGCGCTGGGGGCTACTGGACGACGACGGTGCCGCGCAGACCGGGCTGGTTGTTGAGCCGGTCGCGGTAGGTGAAGCTGCCGACGGTGTCGAAGGTGGCGGTGAAGCTGGCGCCGGGGTTGATCAGCTCGTCGATGCCGCCGCTGTCAAAGGTGACCGTGTGTTGGGCCTGGTCCTTGTTGGTCCAGGTCACCTGGCCGCCCACGTTGATGGTGATGGTGTTGGGCGTGAACGTGAAGTTCTCCACGTCCACGGAGGCGCGGTCGGTGGCGCCGTTGTTCACGCCGTTGTTGCCCGCGCCGCCGTCGTCGAGGAAGCAGAAGCAGTCCAGGTCGTCCGGGTCTTCGCAGAAGGCGCCGCCTTCGGTCTCGCAGATGCAGTCTGCGTTCGTGGCGGGGTCGCAACTGCCGTCGCCGTCGTCGCTGTCGCCGCAGCCGTAGAGTGAGAGCGCCAGGACCAGGAAGAAGCTGACTGCGAGGGTCGAACGGACGATGGAATTGCTGCGCATGAAAATCACTCGGCTAGGTTTGGTGTCGCCCGGTCAGACGGTCCCGAGCGCAATGTATTCAATACAGGTCCGGGTGTAGAATGTCTCGAAGTGGCACACGAGCGCGGCGAAACGATACCGGTGGCGGGCATCCCGCTGGGCCCTTTCGAGCTGATGGCTCCAATCGGCACGGGGGGGATGTCGGAGGTATGGCGCGCCATCCACAGGGACCTGCGGCAGGTGGTCGCGGTCAAGGTGCTCAGCCCAAACCTGGCGCGCACCCCGCTGTTTGAGGCGGTCTTCCGCCGCGAGCTCGAGGCCATCGCCTCCCTGGATCACCCGTCCATTGTCATGGTGCTGGATTACGGGACCGTGCCGGCAGCGTCGGCACGGTCGTCGGGCGGCCTGGTGGTCGCGGGCAGTCCCTACCTGGTCCTGGAGCTGGCGCAGGGCGGCACGCTGCGGCATGCGCTGCGGCGGCGCCCCCCCTCGTGGGAGGAGTGCCGGGCGCTGCTTCTCACCCTGCTGGAGGCGCTGGCGCACGCCCATGCCCACGGGATCATCCACCGTGACCTGAAGCCCGGAAACATCCTCTGGTTCGACGACCCAGACCACGCCGGCTGGAAGCTCACGGACTTCGGTGTCGCCCACGCCATGGGCGAGTCGCAGGTGGACGAGCGCGAGCAGTCCGCGGGCACACCGGCGTACATGTCGCCGGAGCAGATCCGCGGCACCTGGCGCGACATGGGTCCGTGGACGGATATGTACGGGCTGGCGTGCGTGGCCTACGAGGTGGCGTCGGGTCGGCGTCCGTTCATGTCCCAGGATCCGCTGGACGTCGTGGACGGGCAGCTGCACCGCCCGTTTCCGCCGCTGCAGCCGGTCATCGATGTCCCCGATGGGTTTGAGGACTGGCTGGCGCGCATGTCGCACAAGAGCCCGCGGGCCCGTTTCCGGCACGCCGCGGACGCCGCCTGGAGCCTGCTCATGCTCGGCAATCCCGAGCCGCGGCGCGAGCTACCACCGCGGATGCCGTCCTGGCACGGCGTCGAGGTCGGCGCCGTGGACCAACGAGACATCCCCACCAGCGCGTCGTTGGACCCGGTCACCGAGATTCTATCGGAGAGACATCGACCACACGGCGGCGCCCCTGAGGACACGGTCGCGGCCCATTTCCCGGCCAATGTCCTGGCCCCTCTTCCGGCCTCCTGGCGACCGAGCACACCGTCCACGCAGGATCGTAAGGTGCGTTTGCTCGGGGCGGGGCTCGGGCTCTGGGGTGTGCGGACGATCCCGTTTGTGGGACGCGAGGCCGAGCGCGATCTGCTCTGGGACGCGCTGGGCGCCGTCCGCCGCACGGGTCGCGCGCGCGCTGTGGTCGTGCGCGGTGCGGCGGGCGCCGGCAAGACGCGGCTGACGCAATGGGCGAGCCGCCGCGCGGCGGAGGTGGGCGCGGCCACCGTGATGCGCGCCACGCACACGGAGCAGGAGGGCTCGGGCGACGGTTTGGCCCGCATGGCCGAACGGCGTCTGCGGTGCGCGCGGCTGCGCGGTGAAAAACTGGTGTTGCGCGTGCGCGAGCTGCTGCGTGCCATGGGCGGGGCGCAGCCCTGGGAGTACACGGAGCTCGGCAGCTGGATCGAGCAGCGCACGGCGTCCACGCGGTCCGATCTCCCCCGCTGGCAGCGCCCTGCGCAGCGGTATGGCCCGCTGGCCAACCTGGTGGAACGCACCGCGCGCGAGAGACCCGTTGTGCTCGTTGTGGACGACGCGCAATACGGGACCGATGCGCTTGGTTTCTGCGAGTACATGCTGGAGAGGCAAGCGCAGAAACCCTCCACAATTCTCTTTGTGATTTCCGCGGACCCGGGATGCCTGGCGGACAACCCAGAGGCGCGCCATAAGCTCGAGAGGCTCGGCGCTCGCGAGGACGTGCAGACGCTCACGCTGGCGCCTCTGCCGCGGTCGGAGATGGAGCAGCTCGTGGACGCGCTTCTGGTCATGGACGCCGCTGCGGCGCGGCGCGTGGCAGACCGGGCGCAGGGCAACCCGGCTTTTGCGGTGCAGACCGTGGGTGGTTGGGTCGAGCGGGGTCTGCTGGCTCCGTCGGCCTCGGGACTGGTGTTGAAGGGGGGTACGCCAGCGGCTCCGGGAGGCCTGCGCGAGGCGTGGGCCGAGCGGGTGGACGAGTTTTTGGCAGAGCGCCACGAGGACGACGAGCGGGCCCTGCAATTGGCGGCCGTGTTGGGGCGCGACATCGCAGACGCCGAGTGGGACGAGGGCCCGAGATTGCACGGGCTTCGGCCCGCGCTGGACGTCATCGACCGCCTGATCGATGCGCGGCTTGCGGTCCGGACCGAGGAGGGCTGGTCGTTCGCGTCGGACTTGCTGCGCGCCTGCATGCTGGACCGCGCCCGAGGGCCGGACTGGCGGGCGCTGCACGAGACAGCGTCGCGCGTCATTGAGGAGACCTCGGCGGACCGCAGAGGCGGCGCGCACCGGCGCGCCCGTCACCTCGTGGAGGCTGGGCGGGTCCAGGAGGCCATCGGCCCCCTCACCGAGGCGGCTGTCGAGCGCTGGGGACAGGGCGAATACGACGCAGCGCTCGCGATGCTTGCGCACCGCGAGCACCTGCTGGCCGGGCTCGACGATGGAACGCCGGACATCAGGATCTGCCAGGGCAGAATCCTTCGCTCCTGCATGCACCGCCATCGCGCGGAGCTGGACGAGGCCGAGAGGTGGATCGAGCAGGCCCAGAAGTCAGCGCGCCGCCACGGCTGGCGCGAGGAGCTCGCGCGCGCCCTGATGGAGCGTGGCTACCTGCACTCACAGCGCGGCCAGATGCAGGACGCGCGCGACAGATTCGCTGGGGCACTGGCCCTGTTTGAAGAGGTCGACGCCGCGGACGCCATGGCCGAGGCCATGCTCGGGCTCGGCGGCGTGGCCTACCGCCAGGGGGACACGGAGGCCGCCAGGGCCTGGTACGAGGACGCGATGGGCCGGTTTGAGCACGCCGGCGCCGAGGTCGGGGTCGCTCGCTGCTGCCGCGGCCTGGCCGAGGTCGCCCAATCCGCAGGCGAGTACGGGGAGGCGCTGACGCTCTACAAGCGTGCCATGGACCTGCACGAGCACCACGGCAACCGCTTCCTCTGGCTGACGACGCTCAACGGCGTGGCCGAACTCAACCGACTGCAGGGGCGCTTTGACGAGGCCGAGGCGGAGTACCGGCGCATCCTGGAGACGCTGGAATCCATGGGCTCGCTGGAGGTCAACGTCATGCGCATCAACATCGCGCTGACCCGGCTGGGCGCGCGGGATTTCCCGGTCGCGCAGGGGATGTTTGCCCAGGTGTTGCGCGCCGTGGAGGCCGCGGGCCAGGAGGCGCTCGCCGCGGGCGTGCACGCCGGCCTGTTGGCCTGCGCGGCCGCCATGAACGACTGGCCGGCCTACGACGCCCATCTGCGCCACACCACGGCCCTGCACCACAGCAGCCGCTCGGCCGATCCCGACGACGCCCGCAGCGTAGACCTCGCCGCCACCTTCGCGCGGGCGGCAGGTCAGGATGTGCGCGCTGCGGGCGCCGAGGCGCTCGCGGCGATTCTCTGGAAGATTCTTGGGAGACCGGTGTAGCGCGCCCGAACCGACCGGCGACTTTGGGGCGGAAGCCAGGATGAGCTTCCCGCTCGATCGTGACCGCAGGAGATCCGATCGGTCAGGGCTTCCAGATGACTTCGGGGGCCCCGGCGCGGTGGTTGGTCCACCGCCCGAGGACGAAGAGCAGGTCGCTGAGTCGGTTGAGGTACGTGATGATCTCGGCGTTGAGGCGGACGTCGGTGGCAGCGAACGCCACGGTCAGGCGCTCGGCGCGCCGACACACACAGCGGGCGTGGTGGAGGTGCGCCGCGGCGAGACAGCCGCCGGGCAGGATGAAGTTGGTCAGGGGAGGAAGATCTTCCTCGCACCGGTCGATGATGCCCTCCAGGCGCGTGGAGGCGCCCGTCGGCAGACGCAGCACATGGGGCTTGTCGGGCTTGTCGGTCAGGGGCGTCGCAAGGTCCGCGCCCAGGCGGAACAGTTCGTTTTGGAGGTCCGCGAGTATCCCGTCGAGCGCAGGATCGTCCGTGGCGCTTCGGGCCAGCCCAATCACGGAGTTGAGTTCGTCGACGGTGCCGTAGCTCTCGACGCGGGGGTGGGCCTTGCTGACGCGTCCGCCGGCGAAGAGCCCGGTGGTGCCGTCGTCGCCGGTGCGGGTGTAGACTTTCACTGGTCCTCTGCGGCGGGAATGCCCGGCCTGGTTTGGGGCACGGCGGGCAGCGCGTTGAGCGACTGCCACGCGTCGGCGTCTGCGCCGCCGTCGAGCTCAATCAGGTGCGCCCACAAGCCGTGTGGCGGCGCCCAGCCGCCGTCGTGGCAGACGGCGAGGTCCAGCTCAGACAGGCGCACCAACAGCTTGTTCATCCACATTGCGGTGCGGTCGCGGCCAACGCGTTCGAGCCGACGTTGCAGGACGGCCGCCGGCACGTCGTGCGGCAGCGGGCCCTCGCCCTTGGACAGCTGGCATAGGTGGCCGAAGACCGCGCGCAGCTCGCCTGCGTCGGTCTGGCCGGCCAGCCGCCGGGCGAGGTCGGTTCGCAGCCGGGTCGCCAGGACGGGCGGTAGGCGAGTCATCTGACCGGCTGCGGCGGCCTCGACGATGGACAGAGCGGCCAGCGGCAGGCCCGCGGCCGCGCGCACAATTCGGCGCACCTCGGCGGGTGTCTCCCCGACGCCGGCCCGACTCATCGCCTCGCGAACCACATGCACCATGCCCCAACCTGGCAGGGGCGGGATCTCGAGGAGTGTCGTACCCGACCACTTGCTGAGCTTGCGCACGAGGTTGGACGCCGACGGGTCAAAGAGGGCCTCGCGATCCACGACCGCCACCGCGATGACGCCGTGTCCGCCGCGCAGGATCGTCACGAGGGAGTCGAGCTCCCGCGTCAGGTCATCGACCCATACGACGGCGCTGGTCGCCGTGGCCTCCTCGATGGGGGCGACCATGTGGCCGCTGGTCCGCATGTGCTCAATGGCGTGGCGCGCCAACGTACGCTTACCGACCCCGCGGTGACCGCCCAGGATCACCAGCGCGGGCCTGTCCGCTTCGAGCGCGTCCTGCATCACGCCGAGCAACCGCGTCAGTTCTGCGTCCCGCCCGTGGAGCGTGAACGGGGCCTGTTTGGTCCGGCTGATGGGGGGCGCTGGCCGCGCGTGGGCCATGTCGCTCAGGAGCTCGAAGGCCGCGGTGCCGTCGGCGGGCCGCTGCGCGGGGTCCACCGCGCACAGCTGCGCCAGCAGCTCGTCGATGCCGGTGTGTCCCGTTTTGGGCGGGGACGTGTCGCGCGATCGCGCCATCAGGTTGGCGAACCGGGCCTCACCGGAGATCAGCTCGTAGAGAACGAGGCCAAGCCCGTAGACATCGGCGGCGGGCAGCAGCGACTCGCCCCGCAGCTGCTCCGGTGCCATATACGTCAGCGTTCCGGCAGTCTCCCCCCGTTGCCCGAGCACGGAGCTGATGCCGAAATCGATGATCTTGACGAAGTCCGGGTCCGTTCGGCGTGGGCTGCGCAGCACGTTGCCGGGTTTCAGGTCACCGTGGACCAGCCCCGCCTCATGGATTTCAGCCAACGCGGAGGCCAGCTGCGTGGCCATGTGAAGCGCCGCTTGCGTGGACGATGGTCCGTGGGAGCGGATCCATGAGCCGAGGTCGTCGCCGTCCAGGAACTCCGTGACGATGTACAGGCACTCGCCCCACTCGCCGGCGTCCAGGACCTCCAGCACGTGCGGATGCTGAAGGCGAGCCAGATGAATCGCCTCTTGCTGGAAGAGCGCGCGTACCTTGGGTTTGTGGTGACTGTGGACGACCTTGACGGCCACCGGACGCCCCAATGACTCCTGGACCGCCTTGTAGACCAGGCCAAAACCGCCGGACCCCACAGGGTGCAAAACGCGGTATCGCCCGGCGACAAACGCGCCAGCGTCTAGGTGTACTACCGTGGGGGTGGAGTCGCACGGGACCGCTGATTGAACGGTGTGCTTCTCTGCCCGACGGGTCTTCCGTGTCCCGTTGTCTGCCAATCCATGGCTCCGAGCTGGCCGCAGTGTACGTCCGGGCGATCTCCTGTCAATTGAGTTGTCGAATTCGTGTGAGGGAGGGCGGGCGGTTAGCCATCGAGGCCCGACATCAGCGACTTCAACGCAGAGTCGAACTGGTCGCGGGAGGTCTGGATTCGCATCTTCGCGGCGGCGCGCAGTGCACGGGCGCGCTCTGCGGCCTCTCGGGCCTGCATCTGTACTTCGCGCAGCTTCTCAAGCCGCTTCTCTCCCTCGCGTACCTCGGATTTGCGTCGGCCGTCCGCCGCCACCCACGCCTCCTCCGTCTCAATCGCACGGGCCAGGATCTTCTCCACGTCACCGGCCTCGCGCGTGCGCCGCTCCATGGCCAGGGCCAGGTCCACGGCTTCCACGTTCACAAACCAGCTGGCCCAACTCACCAGATCAGCCTGGACCCGCAGGGCCTCCTCGGTGTCCCGGTTCAGGTCCCCGGCGTACTGGTCGACGAGCCGTTGCCCCTCGTTGAATTCGCGCCGCACGCGCTCGAGCTCCTCGTCGCGCGTGCGTTTGAGCGCGTAACTCAGGGCGCCCCACGCAGACACGTCGCAGGCGCAGCCCTCCTTGTCGAGTGCCTGTTTGGCGGCGACGGCCAACCGGCTCGTGGTCTCCTTCCGGCTGCGCTCGAAGTACGCGTCGAGCACGTCGTGCTCGCGGAGGCGCTGCGACATCGGCGCGGTCGTGCCCGCGTCTGCTGCAGCCTCAAAAACGGTCCTGGCCTGGGCTTTGTGCTCGGCGTACCCCGCGCCAAACTCGGGCATCTTGCCGCTGATCTCGTCCGCACGCATGAGCCCGGTCTCGTACCGGTCCGCCAAGGCGTTGACGCCCTCGGGCCACCCCACCGCGTACCGCAGGCTCAACACCTGGTCGTCCAGCTGCGTCCGGACCAGATCCTTTTTGGCGCACCCCGACAGGAGCGCACACGACACGACGATGATTCCGAGTGTTCGGGGGTTCATGGAGCTCCGCGGCGAGGGGTCAGCGCGCGGATTCTACTCTGGGAACGGCAGCTGAGTCGATGCCGGGGTCGGCGTCCATGGCGCAGAGTATTGCTGGAGCGCAACCCCGTTTCCCGACGTGGCGAAGACCGCAGGCCAGGTGAGTCAGCGCGCCAGGCGACTGAGCAGCAGCTCCTTGAACGACATGAAGCGGTCGGCGGCCGGAAGCCACAAACTGAAGTCCCAAGCCTCCATCTCGCCACCTGGACTTGAGACCTTGGGGTTGAGCAGGAGCGCTTTGTCGGCGGTCGTGTCGCCCACCACCAACGCCGTGCGCAGGTACTCTGGGCGGAACAGCGCGCAGTCCTGGGCGCTGCCGTACACGAAGTAGTCTTCGTCGGCCACCGAGGGCTCCTCGTCCACCTGAAACATGTCCACTGACTCGGGGTACTCGATGCGGAACCAGCCAATCTCCTGCACGGGACGCAACCCTGCGGCCTCAAATCCATTGGTGCTCTGCAGGAAACTTCGGTACGAGCTCGAGAACTTCACGCCGAGCCGCTCCTCGGCCTGGCTGATCTCGTCCACGCTCGCGGGCTCGTTCAGCTCCCCATGTTCGCCGAGCAACATGCGCCAATCGTCCACGCCGGGAATGAGCGTCGCCTCACCCACCTGTATGACGGCCGCAGTCTCCAACAGATTCGCGAGGCTGTCGCCCACGCCCAGTGCCGGCGCCAGATCCCCCGCCATCAACGCCTCCAGGACCGGGGCCAGGTGAATGAGGATCGCCAGGTCTTCCACGTGGTTGGACGAAGTCCGGTACCACCACGCCAGGCGGATTCTGCGGTTCCACGCGTCTTCGTTGCTGCACGCGTACAATACCTGGGCCAGGTCGCTGCGCCAGGTCGGCAGGTGCCTCGGTGCGGTGGGCTCGCCGTCTCCGGCGAGGGCCGAGGCCACGCGCTCGCGCGCTTCGGGTGCCACGCCGATATGGGTCCAGATCTCAAGCGCCCGTTTGGCGTCGCCCGTCAACAGCGCGATGAGCCCCGCCTCGTACCCGGCCTGCTCCCGATCTTCCGACGTCCGCAGCCGGCGATTCAGTTGGGAGGTGTACTCCGTCAAATTGGCTGGAAACTTCACCACATCGTCCCAGGTGTTGCGTGGCTGCGTGGGGCCACGACCGTTCTCGTCTTCGGGGGGATAGAGGAACGGTCACGGGTGCTGTTACGTTTTGAAACTGCACACTATCCCCATTTGCGTCCTGCAGGGCAACTGATCGCGCGATCAGTCAGCGAGTGGGACGGGCGATCCGGGATGACCGTGGGCGAGATCTACGCTACAAGCTTGGCCGTAGATGCGCAGCGAACTTTGGACAGATCAGGACGCCGGTCACGAGGCCTATCTTCGCGGCGCCATCGACCGTGACGACCTCCCCGGCGCACTCTTGGCAATCGAGGGTGCGCCCGAGGAGCATTGGGACGGGGTGCGGGCCCGGCTGCGAGCCTGGGGCGACGCGGCGCGGCACCTGACCACGGGACCGCTTGGGTTGGCGCCCGCCGAGGCCCTCGTGCGGGTCCTGGCCGACGAGGCAGATTTTCTGGGCGATTCGGATGATTACGGTCATCCGCGCAACAGCATGCTGACCCAGGTGATCGCCCGCCGGCGTGGGCTGCCCATTGTCCTGGCGGTGCTGTACGTGGTCGTGGGGGAGCACGCCGGGTTTGACGTAGCCGGCGTTGGAATGCCGGGTCACTACCTGTGCCGCGTGGGGGACACCTACCTGGATCCCTTCGCTGGCGGCGCCGTGCGCACCGAGGAGCAGTGCAGTGCGTTGGTTCGCAAGATTACGGCGGGGGCGTTCGCGTGGCGACCCGAGTTCCTGGCGGACACGCCCACGGTGCAGACCGTGGAGCGGGTGTTGCGCAACCTTGTCCATGCGCACCAGCAGCGACGTGAGCGGGAGTTCGTCTACCGCAGCGCGCGCCTGCTGGCCGCCGTGACCCCGGAGCGTCCGGAGACGCAGCTGCTCCACGCCCGCGTGGCG
Organism: uncultured Pseudomonadota bacterium; assembly: GCA_937890335.1. Lineage (GTDB taxonomy): Bacteria > Myxococcota_A > Bradymonadia > Bradymonadales > CALBXO01. The sequence continues at coordinate 23,125 of CALBXO010000379.1, forward strand.
GAGGAGTTTGGCGCGCACCGGCTGGCCCTGGACCTGTATGAATCCATTCTTGAGAAGTTCCCCAAGACCGCGGAGGCGCGCCTGGCCGCGACCCGTCTGGGGCCGTTGCACACGCGCGCGAGGATGCTGAACTGACCGGGTCGCTCGTTGCGCACCGGTCCCGTCCGCTGATCAGCCGTGAAGGTCAAGGAGGCGGTCCAGGGTCTCGTCCCAGCTTTCGTCCTCCTCCAACGGCTGCATCAGAAACGCCTCCATCTCCGGCCAGTCCGCGATCGCGTCGTCGAGGGATCTGTTGTTGCCGGGCTTGTACGCACCCAGCGCGATGAGATCCCGGTTCTCCTCGTAGAGGGCCAGGGCCCGGCGGAACTCCAACGCCGCGGCGCGGTGGTCTGCGCTCGTCACCTGGGGCATCAGCCTGCTCAGCGACGCCAGAGGGTCGATGGCGGGCCAGTGGCCGCGCTCGGCGAGTTTGCGGGAGAGGATGATGTGCCCGTCGAGCATGCCGCGGACCTCGTCGGCGACTGGGTCGGACATGTCGTCCCCGGCCACCAGGACCGTATAGATCGCCGTGATGGAACCCCGCTCTCCACAGCCGGCGCGCTCGAGCAGCGCTGGCAGCAGTTGAAACGTGCTGGCTGGGAACCCGCGGTGCACGGGCGGTTCGCCGGCGGCGAGGCCCACCTCGCGCTGTGCGCGCGCCAGACGTGTGATGGAGTCCATGAGGAGCAGCACGTGTTGGCCCTGGTCCCGGAAATACTCCGCGATGGACGTGGCCACATGGCCCGCCTGAAGGCGTACGAGCGGTGGTGCATCGCTGGTGGCGCAGACGACGACGGAACGGGCCAGCGCGTCGCCGAGGGTGTCCTCCAGGAAGGCGCGAACCTCGCGGCCGCGTTCCCCAATGAGGCCGATGACGACGACGTCGACGTCGGCTCCGCGGGCCATCTGTCCGAGCAGGGAGCTTTTGCCCACGCCGCTGCCGGCAAACACCCCGACCCGCTGTCCCTGGCCCAGCGTCAGGAGGCCGTCGACAGCGCGGACACCGGTTTCAACGCGGGCGCGCACGCGCGCCCGCGCGAGGGGATGAGGGGCTGCACGGTGGACGGGGAGGGGCTGGCCGGACAGCGCGGGACCCCCGTCCATGGGCTGGCCCAGGCCGTCGAGCACGCGGCCGAGCAGATCGGGACCACAAGCGACGCTCAGCGGCGCGTCGTCGACCTCCACGATTGCGCCGGGGCCGACGCCGGAGAGCGTGCCCAGCGGCAAGAGCACCGCATCGCGGTCTCGAAATCCTACGATGAGCGCGCGCACCGGCGGCAGCCCCTGGGCGCGCTCCACGGTCGCCACCTGGCCCAGATGACCCCCCGCCAGATTGGCCCGCACGACGGCGCCCGTGACCTCCGTGACGCGCCCTCGCAGCCGTGCCGGCGGTTCGGTTTCGTCGCTGAGAAAGCGTCCAAGGTCGGGTTTCACGAGGTGCCCCTCGGTCTGGTAGGAGGCCGCGGCGGGTCGCTGCGGTCTGCGGCCCGCCAGGAGCCTGTATCACATTGCCTCCCGTCGCCAAGCCGGCCAAACAACACCGCCTTCCGCGCGGCCTTCGGCCAACGATGCTGCGGCATCGCCGGCCTACGACCGCACGAAATTCGGCGCCGTTTGTCTCGCCCTGGCTCGGTCCGGCAATGTGATACAGGCTCCCAGTGCAGTTTGCCCCTACTCGTCGTCTTCGATGAACTGGAGTTCCAGCCCGTGTTTGTCGGAGTGGATGACGCCGACCAACAGCCGACCATCCAGGAGATCCATGAGCGTCTGGCCGACCACCCGGCCCCTCCAACCCCGCACCAGGCGCGGCTCCGAGCTCTTGGGGCGCCCGAGCAGATGCCAGGTCAGCGTGTCCTTCAGGTCTTCGCGCGTACCCACCAGCGAGGTCGCGATCTCGTTGTCGTCCGCGGCCTGTTTGAGGATGGCGCTCAGGATCTTCTGGACGCTGTCGGGCGTGGGGGGCGCCCCCTGCCGGCGCTTGCGGTCCGGCCACTGTTCGCGCGGCATGTCGAGCGCGCGGTTGATGGCGTCAAAGACGCCGCTCGCCCAACGGGACTGCTTGAGGGTACCCAGGCCACGGACGCCGTCGATGTCGTCCTGGCTGCGCGGTTTGCGCTTGGCCAGATCTACGAGCTGGTCGTCGCGCATCACGTGACGCAGGGGGCGGTTGAGGCGCTCGGCGCGCTCGGCCCGCCACATCGCCAGCTCGCGCAGGCAGGCGAGGTCCGCGCCCTGGAGGTTGCCCGCGCCGGAGGTCTTGCGCCAGTCCAGACCGCGCTCGAAATCGCCTTTGACTCCGTCGCTGACGCGGTTCATCTCCTCTTGGTACCAGGGCGTGCGGCCCAGCTTTTCCAGGCGCGCCCCGATCTTGTCGCGTGCGCCCAGGAGGTAGCGCACGTCGTCCAGAGCGTACTCGATCTGCCCGTCCGTCAGAGGCCGCCGCTCCCAGTCGGTCCGCGTCTCCGCCGAGCGCGGCTCGAAGTTCAGCAGCGCCTTGACCAGTTTTGTGTACGACAGAGGGTAGCCGAGTCCGGCGATGCCGGCCGCGAGCTGCGTGTCGAAGATGTTGGGTGGCAGCGCGCCTCCGTTCTCCAGACAGAAGCCAAGCTCCGCGCGGGCCGCGTGCACGACCAGCTCCACATCGGGTCGCGTCAGCGCTTCCCACAGCTCGGAGAGGTCCTCGATGGCCAGCGTGTCGATCGCCGCACAGACCTCCTCGGTGGCCACCTGGATCAGGCAGAGCACCGGGCGGTACGTCCTCTCCGGAACGAACTCCGTGTCGAACGCGATGCGCGGCGCTTCCCACAAGAGGTCCAGGAGGTCCTCGTACGCTTCCACGTCGCGGATGAGCGGCAGCGTCTCGAGTTGGCTTTCCGGTACGGTGTTGTTGTTGGTCCTGCGTCTACCCAAGTCGGCCCTCACTGGCACAATTGCTGTTCGCCGAGGGCGTTGCCGCTCAGCGTGTTCTCGCCCACGACCACCGTGTTCTGCTCGGAGAAACAATATTCGCGGATCCCGTAGGCTGCGGAGTCTGTGACTGTGTTGTCCTGGATGGAGCCAGTGGCGCCCTCCGCGAAGACGATGCCATTGATGGCTGCGCCGGCCACGGTGTTGCCGGTCACCTGCGACGTGGAGGACAGCCCAAAGGTGATGCCGTCGCCGGTACCAAGCTCGGGGTTCGCGGCGATGTCCCGCACGTCGTTGCCCTCAATGACCGCGTCGGCATTGAGCACCGTGATGCCCCCGCCAAACGCCCGTTCTACCTTGTTGTTGCGGATCTCCACAGGCTCGCCTGCCGGGTCCACCACGCTGATGCCGAGGTCGCCCGTGTCGGCGATTTCGTTCCCGTCAAAATCTCCCCCGGATCGCAGCAGCCCGATGCCGCGCCGGTCCACGTCCTGGATGATATTGCCCCGGACCACAGCAAAGGCGTCCACCAGGCCAATGCCGTCCCCAACGTCGGTGAAGACGGGGTCGGCGGTGACGCCGCGGATCGTGTTGTCCGCGATCTCAGCGCCCTGAAGACTGAGCAGGGAGATGCCCTGTCCCACACAGTCCTCCACCCGATTGCGCGCCACCCGGACGCCTGGACCGTTGGTCCCCGCCAGCGCGATACAGGTCGAGTCGGACCGGGAGAACTCATTGTCCTCAAGCAGCACCTGGGTTCCGTCGTTGAGAGCGGAGAAGTGGCCGCCGGGGCAGTTGGTGAACCGGGAGTCCCGGATCTCGACCGTGGCGCCCATTCCGGACAAGACACCAAAGCCGCAGTCGTGCACGTCTGTGTTGCGGACCGTCAACCTGCCGCCGCCGGTGGCGAACAGGCAGGTGTTCGCAGCAAAAATCTCCGAATCTTCCACGGTCACGTCCGCCTCGTCGGCGCTGCCGAGCGGGGGCCGACCGCCACCGGACAGGCGGACCCGTCGTAGTGTCGTGGCGCCGCGCCTGCTGAAGAAGGCCCGGTCGTCTGGGGCTGAAACCGTGGCGTCTTCCAGCGTCACGTCTCCACCGTCTACGACGAACCCGTCGCCGGACGCGCCCTCCTCGGTCTGGACTGCGCCCTCGATGGTCACGGTCGAGACCACCAACGAGGAGTCCCGGGAGGTGAAGACCGGCGCGATGACCTGTTTTGCGCTGAAGCCGGTGACGGTGCCCTCACAATGGGTAAACAGCGCGCCCTGGCCCTGCTCCATGCTGACGTCGTCCAGCGCGATGGCACCGTCGGAGACCGAGAGCCCCGCGTTCTGGCCGGTCAACGCCAGTCCCGTGGACCGCAGATCGCCGGTGACCTCCAGGCGGCCAAAAATCTGGAACCCGCTCAGCGTCAGAGCCCCCTGGGCCTCGAACGCGCCGCCCGTGGTGACAAATGCTCCGTCGGGCGCCTCGACGACGTAGTCGACGGGAAAGGTCCACGCGGAGGGGAACTCGTAGGTTCCAGGGGCGACCACCACGTGGGGAATGCCGGTTTCCAATGCGCCCGTGATGCTCTTGAGCGGCGCCTGCTGCGCGCCCGTCCCACCGTCTTTGGCGGCGGCGTCCACGTAGACCGTGCCCTCCGGGCGCGGCGTCTCCGGCGCGCCGGCGGTGTCCCCGCAGGCGGCAAACAGGAGCAAGATGGGCAAGGCGTTGCGCACGGCCCACCGTACCACAGCCGCGCCGCAGGGGGGAGGGGTCCAGGGGTCAGGGGGAGACGCCGGCGATCTCGATACCGTCGGCATCGAGCAGGATGCACACTGAGACCGCGTTGCATTCATTGCCGGGTGCGCCATCGCAATCGGAGGCGGCACCGTCCACGATGCGGGCGTCGTAGCCGCCGATGAAATTTCCCGCGAGCTCGATCAGGTCCTCGTCGGGCTGGCCAATGCCAATGAAATTCGCGACCGCGCCGCAGATGTCGGGCGCGTCCTCTCCCTCACAACTGTCCTGGATGCCGTGAATGAGGGCGAGCGCGCCGTCCTGCGTGACGTAGCCTGTGAGCACGCCGCGCCGAAGTGCCAGACCCGGCCCGTCAGCGTACAGCCGGCCGGCGATGCGCGCGGCGGTGAAGTCCAGATGGATGCCGAGGCCGAGGATGCTCAGGTCCACAATGAACGGACCGGGCGACCCGGTGATCCAACCGTCGCTGACGGCGGAGTCGGGGTAGGACAGGAGCGGGCCGAGCTCCGGATCGGCGTCGACAAACGACCGCGGGGCGATGAACCAGCCCTGGCTTGGGTCGGGGTCGCCATAGAGGAACTGAAGCTCGACCTGCTCTACATCCTCTGCCGCTTGACCGGGCTCCCAGCCGACGGCGCGCGCGTACAGATTGACGTCGATCTTGCCGTCCGCGTTGGGCTCCAGGAACTGGTCCAGACCGCCTGCGAGGATCAACAGCGAGTTGAGCCCGGTCCCGACCTTGGCGCCGCGCACCAGGCAGCCTTCCTGGCGCGCCTCGCCCGGCCCCGACGGCATCTCCATGCGCACCACGCGGCCCGCAGGGCCCCATGGGTTCTGCTGCGCAAGCGGATCGGCGGGCCATGTTTGGACGTCGGGCGGTGTGTCAGGTTCGGCGTCAGTGGGGAGGTCCGCGTCGGGCGGGTTGATGTCCCAGGTCGTGGGCACGTCGCGCGGGGGCGCGGTGTCCTGCTCGGGCCCGGCGTCGACGGCGGTGTCCGTGCCGGCGTCCACCGGTTGCTGCTGCGGCGCGTCGTCCCCGCAGCCGGCGACCAGGAGCATCGCGGCCAGTAGTGGCCATCTCCGATGGACTGACGCCATGGATCAGTCCCGTGCTTTGGACTCGTGCAGGTAGCGCAATACGATGTCCAGGAAGTGGCCGCTGGACTGGAGCGTCCGCATGTTTCCGTAGTGGCCGGCCACGACGCGGTCGATGAACACGACCTCGACGGGGGGCTTGAACGAGTCCAGGCGCTTGAGCACGCCCGGGACCATCTTCTTGAGCTCGTCGTGGACCGTGGACCCGCCGTAGTCGAACGGCTCATCGCCGAGGAACGGCAGCAGCAGCAGGTCGCGCCATTTCTTGTAGTAGGCGTTCTCGGGTCTAGGCCCGTTCTCGCGCCGGGCCCCGAGCTCGATCAGTCCTTTCTCCACGCCGTCATAGTCCTCCTCGATCCCCGCCAGGATGGTGTCGCGGTACGAGCGGATGATGTCCGGCTTGCAGCGCTTCACGCACCCAAAGTCGTAGAGGACGATGTCGCCGTTGGGTCGAAACGCGAAGTTCGCGGGGTTGGGGTCCGCGTGGATGATCTGGAACTCGAACAGCTGCGCCAGCGTCATCTCGAACAGGTTCTGGCCGACCTTGTCCAGGGTCTCCTGGGTGTACCCGAGGTCGCGCAGCTCGTTGATGTTGTCGCCCTGGACATAGGTCAGGGTCAGCACGCGTTTGGCGCTGCGCTCACCGACGACCTCCGGGATGTGCACAAAGTCGTGCTGGGCGTGGAAGTCGCGGAACAGGCGGACGTTGTCCGCCTCATTGCAGTAGTCGAGCTCCTCGTTGAGCCGCTCTTTGATCTCTTCGAAGAGCTCGTTGAGGCTCTTGCGGCTCATCTTGACGATGCCGGACGCCTTGAGCGCGAGCTTGAGCTGGAAGAGGTCGGAGTCCACCGAGTTGTCGACACCGGGATACTGGACCTTGACGACCACCTCGCGGCCGTCGTCCGTGCGGGCGCGGTGTACCTGCCCGATGGACGCCGCCGCGAAGGGCGTGCGGTCAAAATGGTCGAAGAGGATCTCCGGAGGCGCGCCGAGCTCGGACTCGATCTGCGCCGAGATCACCTCAAAGTCCATGGGCGGCGCCTCCTTCTGGAGGCGTTTGAGGGCGCCGGAGAGCTCCTTGGGCAGGACGTCGCCCGCGACCGACGCCATCTGGCCGATCTTCATCGCCGCGCCCTTGAGCTCGCCCAGGGTCTCGGCGATGCGCTCACCACTGACCTGGTGGGATTCCGCACGCGATCGCGCGGCGTCCGATGCGTCCTGAAACGCACCCTTGAGCCGGCTGCCCGCGTAGTTGGCCGTTACCGAAGCCGTCATGCTCGCCAGCTTCCAGAGCCGACGGCTCTTGGAAACGGGTTGTCCTGTGTCGTCACCGCTCATCGCCCCACAAGGTATGCGCGGCGGACCGCCCGGGCAAGCGGTCGCTTTCTAACTTGCATGCATGACTGTATGTAAGGAGGTGGCCGGCTGGTCGGTGCGACACGACCGCAGTGGGGGACACCATGAGCAGCAAACTGCGCCAGATTTCCGACAAGTTGTGGACCGGGGAGCTGTCCACGCGGATCGAGAACCCGATGATGCAGATGATGGGCCTCGAGCCCCTGCAGGACGGGCTCGCCTTTGTCTCAAGTTTTGCCAATGTGAGCGCTTTGGGCACGTCGGAGGGGCTGGTGCTTGTGGACACGGGCAGCTTCCTGCTGGCGCGGCAGATCCACGGATCCCTGCGGGAGTGGACGGACGCGCGGCTGCACACAGCGGTCTTCACGCACGGGCACGCGGACCACGTCTTTGGGGTGGCGACCTTCGAGGAGGAGGCCGAGCACAAAGGGTGGGCGCAGCCGGTGGTGATCGCCCACGAAGCCCTCGCCGCGCGCTTTGACCGCTACAAGTACACACGCGGCTACAACTCGATCATCAACGAGCGGCAGTTCCGTGTTCCCGGCCTGCAATGGCCGTCTGAGTACCGCTACCCGGACGTGACCTATCGCGACACGAAGGTCGTCACCGTAGGCGGTGAACGGCTCGAGCTCTTCCACGGCAAAGGGGAGACGGACGACGGCACCTGGGTGTGGTTGCCGGAGCGCAAGGTCCTGTGTACGGGCGATATGTTCATCTGGGCCTCACCCAATTGCGGCAACCCACAGAAGGCGCAGCGCTACCCGCGCGAGTGGGCGCTGGCGTTGCGGCAGATGGCCGCGCTCGGCGCCGAGACCCTCCTGCCGGGTCATGGACCGCCCATCTGGGGCGCTGACCGTGTGGAGCAGGCACTCACAGAGACCGCGCAGCTGCTGGAGTCCATCGTGGAGCAGACCGTGTCGAGGATGAACGCGGGCATGCGCCTGGACGAGATCATCGGGCAGGTGCGCGCCCCGGAGGCGCTGCTCGCGCGGCCCTACCTGCGACCCATCTACGACGAGCCGGAGTTTGTCGTCCGCAATCTGTGGCGGCTTTACGGTGGGTGGTACGACGGCAACCCCGCGCACCTCAAACCCGCGCGTGACGAGGCTCTCGGGGCGGAGGTTGCGGCGCTGGCAGGGGGCGCGGCCGCGTTGGTGGCTCGCGCCGAGGCGCTCAGCCTGTCCGGGGAGCACGCGTTGGCGTGCCATCTGGCGGAGTGGGCGGGCAAGGCAGCGCCGGGCGACGCGGTGGTGGAAGCGGCGCGGTCGCAGGTCTACGCGAGACGGGCCGACGCCGAGGGGTCGCTCATGGCCCAGAGCGTCTACCTACAGGCGTCGAACACCTCGTCGTAGACGGGGTCAATCGTGCGAATTGATCAAGATCGCGCCGAGGCGCTTTGGGTCAAAGCCCCGCGGCCACCGGGTGCGGATGTCGTACCGGGCTTTGGTCATCAGGACGCCGTGGAGGTTGGCGCCGCTGAAGTTCGCGCCGCGCAGGTCCGCGCCGTAGAACTTGGTGGCGTACAACGCAGAGCGGACCAGGTTCACGCGCCGGAGATCCGCGTTTCGGAAGTCGGCCCGGAACAGCACGGAGCCCCGCATCGTCGCTTTGTAGAGCACGGCGCCCTCAAAGCACGCGCGCTCCAGGTTTGCGTCGGACAAATTGATGGACGTCAGATCCATTCCGGCGAGGTTGGCCTCGTAGAACCACCGCTCCCCAGCCTTGAACC
>CALBXO010000380.1 GCA_937890335.1 uncultured Pseudomonadota bacterium
CATCCGTGGCATGTTCCCAACCCGGACCCGCGCGAACTCCGCTGGCGTCACCCCCGAGGCGCTTCTGGCGGCGCTCCAGGACCCGGACATCATCCGCGACCAGACGCACGCCACGCTCGCTGACAACCTGCTCCAGGCAGACCCGGACTACCTCGCCGCCGTGCTCTTTCCCAACCCAGCCGAAGACGCGGACCTCCTGGCCCTGGCGCGCAGTCACACCTTTGTTCAAATGTGGATCAACGGCGACTGGGTCGACGTCGACCCGGTCCGGGGCGACCTCTTGCCCGTCGCTGAGTCCACCTTTGTCGAGGTCGATGACTCCGAGCGCCACTATGTGACGGTCAGCGCCAAGAGCGAGTCCTTCAACCCCCTGTTCGGAAACGCCCTGGGCAGCACCCCCGTGGAGCGGCTCAACGCGCGGTTTCCGACCGTCCGCCTCGTCGGCCGCCCTCTGGGACTGCGCAACGCCGTCAACACACGGAACACGCCCGGTCTCGTGTTCTCGGTCATCACACACACGTACAACCCCGAGCTGCTCGTGGACGGCGAGGTCGTCGCGCGCGGTACCTCGTTCCAGGAGTTGTTCAGCAACTTCCCCGGTGGAAACGAAGTGCTGACCGGCTACTTCCTCGACGTGGGGCTCGAGTCCCCGGGGCGCGCGCCCTTCAGCTACCGGCACACGCTCTTTGACCGCATCGGCGCCTACCTGCGCGCGGGCGCGTTCGAGGAGCTCCAACACGGAGCTTGGTGGGCTGGGCCAGGAACAAGCCATCACGAACGCGGATGTGACGAGCATTCACGTGGCGGGTTGGATCACGCCCAACCGCGCGGTCACCGCTACCGAGGCCGTCTTTCGCAGGCAGCAGTCCATGGCGCGCGGCCTGGTACCCGAGCTGGAACGAATCCAGGCCGCCGAGGGCCACCGGCCCAACTCGCCGGAGTCCATCGACTTCTACCTGGAGACCATGGACCGCGCCGAGGAGGTCAACCACACCCTCGGCAAGCTCATCGGCCTCAACTTCCTGGAGACCTCGGAGAGACCTCGGACGTGCTCGCCACCGCCGTGGCAGAGACCGTGCGCGTCCGCACCTGGAACGACCGACCGCGCCTTCTCTTTGTCCGCGTTGGCTTGTCTGAGGTGGGCCCCGAGCTTCACGTCGACATCGCCCGCAACGACGTCGCGGCGCGGGCACCCACAGAGATCGGGCGTTTTGGCGAGCACCTTTTTCACAGCGCGCGGGGAATCGTCGAGGCCAGCGTGGAGGGGAACATCCTCACGCCGTGGGCAGTCCAGGGCGTCAAACCGGTGTTCTACAAATCCGTCTTCGATGCGGCCAACGCGCAGAACATCCAAATGCGCACGATCACGCTGGCCAACGCCATCGACCTGTACCGCATGGACATCCCTGCGGACGCGCGGCAACGAATCTTCGACGCGCTGGGCAACGGCAGGCAAATCCTCATGCCTGAGTCGCAGGTCACCCTCAACGGCAACCTCGAGTTCATGTGGCTCGAGTACGACCCCGACACCGGCAAGCTCATCTCCGCCAACGCGGACGGCAACCACCCCTCGGCCGTCGAGTACGCCATCAACCTGGCCAAGAATCTCGGCTATGGGGGCGGATTTGCCATCGGCGCCATCGCCGGGTTCTTCACCACCGTCGGCTTCAACCCCTTTGCCATCATCCCCAACGCAAAGAACCAGGATCTGGCCGGGCAATCCACCGACATCCTGGGCCTCATTGCGACCGTCGCAGGGTGTTTCATCCCGGGTGTGGGACCGCCGGGCTTTGGCCTCGGCGTTGGCATCGGCAGCGGGAGTCCTCTGGGCATCATGAACGGGGTGCTCAGCGTGCTGTTTGCCGCGCTCGCCGCGGCGCCGCCCGTGCCCGGCGTGGCAGCGTTCGCCAAGGGGCTCAACGACGGCATCTGCTTTGGGACGCTGCTCGGAATCCTGGTGTTGGAGTCCATCCAGGTGGCTGTCCTGGCCAACGATCCCCACCTTCCCGCGTTCACGACAGACGTCCTGCGCCCCGTCCGCCGCCCACCCAATGTCTCGGTGGAGACCGCCCGGCTGACCGCGAGCCTCGGTGTGCGAGGGCCACCTTCCGAGACTGCAGAGACCGCGTCACTGCGCGGCGCGCTACAGTGTGATTGGGAGGGAAATGGCGCGCTCGGGGCGGGCCGGGTCACCGGCGACGGTATCTAGCTGGACGTCCTTGGCGACGAGATCCTCCTCGACGGCCCAGGCGCCGCAGCCAGCCGCGCCGTCTGGACGACGGGCCCATTGAGCGCCGACATCACAGGCTCCGTCACCGCCAGGTCCTCGGTGGCCGTCACAGGCGAGATCCGCGTGACAGCCGGCGGCGAGACACTCCTGTTCGGCACCTTGGAGGACGGCGTGGAGACGCTCCTCGTCTTCTCCGGGGATGCGACGATCGAGGCCGACTCCGCCGGGCTCGCCGCCATCGCCTGCGACACGGACGACGGGCTGCTCAGCATCGGCCGCACCGCCTGGCGTGGTTTCTCAGGCGCTTTCTCCAGCAGCGCGGGCGAGGCCCAGATTGCCGGCGACGTGGATGGCATCCTGGAGCTCACAACCCTGCCGCAATCTCTGAGCCTCAACCGCGGCGCGATTGCCCAGCTGAGCCCAGCGGCGGCCTCAAGCTTCGACACCGGCGTTCGCTGGACCGCAGAAGGCCCAGAGCACTTCGATGTCTTCCTCGAAGACGGCGCGCTCACGGTTGCGCCCGAGCCCGGGATGGCGCCCGGCCAATACCCAATCCATGTCTGGGCGAGCGCAGGCGACC
>CALBXO010000381.1 GCA_937890335.1 uncultured Pseudomonadota bacterium
CCATCACATGGTGGAATAGTGTTCCATCGGTCGATGGAACAAAAGGGGTAATCATGCAGAAGAATCCTGTGCTTGCCGTCCCAACCATGTTGCTCGCCGCCGCCGTCACGGTGGGCTGGGGCATGACGATTGTACTGGCGGTCTCGGGCACCCTGCCGTACTGGGCGGCCATCTTGTTGGCCACACCGTTGGCGTATGTTGCGTTCACACCCATGCACGACGCGACGCACGGGAGTGTCGCGCGCGCGAAATGGATCAACGCGGTGGTGGGCCGGCTGTGTGGCCTGGTCCTGGTGGCCCCGTACTCGGCGTTTCGGTGGGCACATCTGACCCATCACAAACACACCAACCACGCGGAGAACGACCCGGATATGTGGAGCGCGACAGGGCCCATGTGGTCGCACCCGTTGCGGTGGGTCACCCAGGACCTGGGGTACTACGTGCACTATGTGCGGGGCTGGAAGTCCCGGCCGGTGCAGGAGCGCGTGGAGACCGTGGCGACGTTCTTGGTGATCTGGAGTGTGGTCGCCGCCGCGTTCTGGGCCGGGTATGGCCTGGAAGTCACGCTGCTGTGGCTCCTCCCGGCCCGCCTGGCCGTGGGCATTCTGGCGTTTCTCTTTGATTATGTCCCGCACTACCCGCACCACGTGACGGCGCGGGAAGACCGCTTCGCGGCGACGCGGAACCTCGGCGGCGACGGTTTCAACGCGTTCTTCCTGTACCAGAACTGGCACCTGAGCCACCACCTGACGCCCGGCGTCCCCTTCTACCGCTATGCCTCGACCTGGCGCGCCCGGTTTGGAGACGACCCGGCCCCCTCGCGTCGCCCGGCGCCCAACGTGGCCACCGAGACGGCCTGAGGGTGGCTAGTGGCCCTGCCAGGCCACGAGGTTGACCAGGGCACGATCCCGCTGTAGACGAGATCCGGATCTGGCATTGATCCTGCGTACGGCCAATGCGACGGGACAACGCGCCCGAGACAACCGAGGTACTCCGATGCTGCGCTTTCGTTATCTTGCACTGTTGACCGCCGTGACCCTCTCTGCCGCCGGATGTGGTGAAGAGGTGAAGACCGACGACTTTCCCACCGCCGACCCCGCTGACAGCGAGGCACCGCTCGACGATCTGGACGCGCTCCTGTCGGACGCGCCGGACCAGAGCAAGCTGCCGGACGAGCCGAAGGCCGACGGTGTCATGCCCAAGACGTTTGACCTGGTGGCCCTGCAGTCCCCGGTGCGCAACCAGCGCAGCCGTGGCGTCTGCTCCATTTTCTCCACCGTGGGTCTGATGGAGCACCTCTACATCAAGGAGGGCACCCTGACGGAGCCCGACTTCTCCGAGCAATTCCTGCAATGGTCTGTGAAGACCGAGGTGGGCGCGTTCACGAACACAGAGGGTTCCAGCGGCAGCCGCAACCTGGAAGCGATTCGCCGTTTTGGCATCGTCGATGAGGAGGCGTCGCCGTACGAGGCCTCGCGCTGGGGCAAGAGCGACGACGAGCGCTGCGACAGCGAGAGCGAGGACAAGCCGGTGGTCTGCTACACCAACGGCACGCCGGCCGACGACGTCGTCAACGAGGCCAAGCGCTGGAACCTGCCGCGCAGCCGCTTTGTGTCCAGCCGCCCCAAGAACATCAAGTCCTTCATGTTCCAGAACAAGACCGCGGTCATCGCGGGCATGACGTTCTTCTACCAGTCATGGAACCACCGGAAGTCCAAGCTGCCCGTGAACAGCGAGTATTGGAGCGAGGGCTACGTGCTCGGTCCCAACACCGAGGACCGGAAGGTCAGCCTGGAGAAGCGGGCTGGACACAGCATCCTGTTGGTTGGGTGGGACGACGAGCTGGAGGTCCCGAAGGTGGATGAGGCCGGCAAGGTCATCGAGGACGCCGACGGCAACCCGGTCATGGAGAAGGGCTTTTTTGTCTTCAAGAACAGCTGGGGCACCACCGGTTTTGGTCTGCGCAGCGAGTTCGGCGCCGGCTATGGCTACATCGCGTACAGCTACATCGAGGAGTTCGCCAGCGTCGTGACCTCCACGCCGCCCAAGCTCGACCTCGAGGACGAGATCTGCGACGACGGCGCGGACAACAACCACGACCGCCGCTCGGACTGCGACGACCCGCAATGCGCCGAGTCCCCGCTGTGCAAGGCGGACACCGGCGCGAAGGTGTTTGAGGGTACGGGCGACCTCGAGATTCCCGACAATGACGAGGCGGGTGTCTCCACGACGATCGACGTGGATGCCGAGGGCTTTGTGGGCTCCGTAAGCCTGGACCTCTCCGTGGTTCACCCGTTCCGCGGCGACCTCCAGATCACGGTGATCAGCCCCGACGGGCGGCGCTCGGTGGTGCACGACCGCACAGGCGGCGGTGACGACGATGTGAAGGGCCTGTTCCCGCTGACGGAGCCCATCGGCGGGGCCGCCGCCGGCACCTGGACCCTGGTCGTCAACGACAACGCGCGTTCGGACAAGGGCGCCATCGAGGCGTGGTCGCTGGTGTTCACCGTCACCGAGGAGCAGCCCATCGAGACCTGCGACGACGGCGTGGACAACGTAGGCAACGGCCTGACAGACTGCTTTGACCCGACGTGCTCCGGCTCCGACTTCTGCAAGGAGGCTGAGCCCCGCAACCTGACGCTCACAAGTGAGCCGGCCCTGGCAATTCCCGACAACGACGAGGCCGGCGTCAAGTCCGTGATCTCGACCGACGAGACCGGCGTCGTGCAGACCCTGGTGCTCGGCGTGGACATCACCCACCCGTTCCGGGGCGACCTGACCGTGGGTCTGGAACACGGCGACCGCAGCGAGGTTCTCGTGGAGAAGCAGGGCGGAAGCGCCGACAACGTCTCCGAGGTCTTCGAGGTTGCCGCTTTTGAGGGCGCGCAGCTGGCCGGCGATTGGAACCTGATCGTCACCGACACCGGCGCCGCCGACGAGGGCACCCTGAACAGCTGGGAGATGGAGCTGGTCGTCCAGTAGACCCACTCCCCAACCGAAGTTCGCGTCGCGGAGTCGCCAGGAGGCAGACACGCGGTCGTCGAGGAGCTCGCGCAGCGCGGCAGGCAGGGACGCCGCCGTGCGCAGCTCACCCCCTCCCCTACAACTCTCCGGCCCGGCAGCTCACTCCGGAAACGCCTCGTCCCGGTAGCCGGCGCCCCGATTCACCGCAGTACGAAGCGCGTCATCGGGCTCCTCCACGCTGTACGGGTAGCTGTCCGACGGCTGGAAGACGAGCTCGGGCCTGTTCTGCTCGATCACAACCGAGGGTCCGGCGGCGTCCTCGACGGACCGCGTGTAGCCTTCCTGCGGCTCGTCCCGGTGCATCGTCGTCAAGGCGAGGCCGCCGTCAGCGTTCTGAAAGAGGTTCCTTTCCGAGTGGAGCTGCCCTTCGTCGAAGCTCGCCGCCGCCACCTGGTCCCAGGACTCAATCACATTGTTGAACAGGTGGACCCTCGCGCCGCGAACGCCGGGCGCGAAGCCGCCGGCCGCGCGGAAGAGGTTGTGGTGGACGGTAACTCGTACGTCGCTGCCGTCGGCGGACTGCCCAAGCAGCGCTCCGGCGTCCAGGTCCGTAAAAAACGACCACGCGAGCGTCACCTCCGAGGCCTGATCCTCCACCACGAGCCCGGCCCCTTTGAAACGACTTACACTCAGGTGGTGGAGCCAGACCCCCCGCGACGTTCCGCCGATGTGGATACCGGCGGTCTCAGGATAGGTCGTACCGTCCAGCGTCAGGTTGTGCAGGATAACATTGTCCGCCGAAGCCAGGAGCAGCGGCTGGCCGGCGAGGATCACCCGCTGGCCGCGACCATCGACGGTGGTGTGCGACGGGATCCGGAGCGGAGCGATCAGACCGATGCGCCCCGCCACCGCGAACCGCACCCAGACCGGCGGGCGCGACAGGCAGCCGCGCAGACTGCCCACGCCGCTGTCTTCCAATGAGGTGACAGTGCACAGACCGCCATCCGTGCCACCTGTGACTGCCCCGCTGAAGCCGACCGCATCTTCGACCAGCATTGCCCAAGGGGCCGGGGTACAGGCGCCGTCGTCGGCGCAACCTTCGCCTGCGCCGCAGGTCCCACAGGCGTTGCCGCAGCCATCAGGTCCGCACCTGGCACCATCGCACACGGGCACGCACTCGGCGGCGTCGGGATCGTCCGCGTCACGCCCCGCGCCGTCCGTGTCGCCGTTGTCGGCGGTGTCGGCACTGTCCGCGCCGGTGTCGCCTCCGTCCACCTCCGTAAGAGGGGCCGTCGGGAACGGTGTGCAAGTGGCCGTCGCCCAGACGACCAAAGTCAGCAGGGCGATGCGTGGACCGGTGGGGTTGGGGCGCGCCATCCGCTGCAAGCGTGAACATGCGGGAGCGGGCCGTCAACTTCCGCAGCATGAGTCGGCGAGATCGCACCCACTTGTGGCCTACGCCGCGGGTTTGCGGAACGTCCAGAGGTGATTGACGAAGAAATTGATGCCGACACCGGCGGCGATCCCGGTCAGGTTGGCCAGGTGGACGTTGACCTCCAATGGGATGCTCAGGCTCCAGGAGATTGCCCATTGCACAACCCCGGCGGCGCCCGCAACGAGGTAGTATTTGCCGAGGCGGACCAGGAACGCGCGCGGCCCGTGAAGGCGGCGGTCGCGCCAGGTCCAGGCGTCGTTGAGCAGGAAGTTTGTAAGGATCGAGATGCCGATGGCCGCCGTCAACGC
Organism: uncultured Pseudomonadota bacterium; assembly: GCA_937890335.1. Classification (GTDB taxonomy): domain Bacteria; phylum Myxococcota_A; class Bradymonadia; order Bradymonadales; genus CALBXO01. The sequence goes on from CALBXO010000381.1 coordinate 4,708, forward strand.
AGCCGCGTAGGCCGCTGCCGGCTCCCACGCATCCAGAACGTACAGCCCGAGCAGGAGCAGGCCGTGGTTGACGCCCACGCCGCTCAAGCCGACAACTCCGAATTTGGCGAGCCGCGCCAGACTCTGTCGATTGGGCATCTTCACGCGCACCCGTTGTCGTCCGGTGGCCGCGGAATTGCAACCGCGCGCCCCCGCGTGCAGAATGGGAGTCATGTGGCGAACGCGGATTGCAGCGGTCCTGACGATGCTTGGGGTGCTGTGCTGGGCGGGCACGGTCGCGGCGCAAGACGCTGCAGAGGAGTACTATCTCCAGGCCCTGGAGCTGTTCAACGAGGGCCGGTACGTCGACGCCCTCGAGAGCTTCGACAAAGCCATCGCGATTCGCCCAGAGGCCGTCTTCCAGTGCAACCGTGCCGCCGTCCTCCTCCAGCTGGGGCGGGCCAGGCAAGCGCTGGACAGCATGCGTGTCTGCCGTGAGGGTTTCCAGTCCGACGATCCGCTGGAGCTCGCGCAGATTGATGCGGAGGTCCTGGCGATGGACCTGGCCGTGACCGGCGTCGCGCCGGACTCCCGAACGGTGGCCAACTCCATTGCGACCACGCCCGCCAGGCGGGACCCTGAACCCCGCGAGGTGGTCATCATCGAGCCCGCGCCGCCCGGCATGAGCGGTATGGCCATCGCCGCCTGGACCACAGGCTCCGTGGGTGCGGTGAGTCTGTTGGGCGGCCTGGTGCTGGACATTGCGACGCTGCCGCTGATTGACGAGTTCAAGGCGGCGGGGGCAGACGGCGGCGATCGCGGTCGGTACGACGCTCTCAAGAGGGCCATCGACCAGCGCCAGGTCGTCATCGGTGCATTGGTGATCGTGGGTGCGACGACGCTGCTGGCCTCAGGGGTCCTCTTCTGGCTCGATGGAGACGCCGAGGAGCCACCGTCGCCCACCGCGGACATCGCTGTCTCCAACGATGGCGCTGTCCTCCAGCTGACGGTGCCGTTCTAGCATGCACCACCGCGCATTCGTCGTGCTGATTCTCGTCGCCCACCTGGCGGGTTGTACCCTCACATTCGACACCGGCGGTGTCGCGTTTGAGGAGCCGCGACGCGACGCCAGCGCGGACGTGCCCGACACGGACCGCGACCCGGTGGATCCGCCCGACGAAGGGGACGACGCGCCCGACCTCCCCGACGACGATACCGGGCCCAAACCCGTGGACGGTCTGGGCGAACTCTGCGGGATCGACGCACCGTTCTGCGTCCCCGAGGACCGGGAGAACTGGCCCGCCTGCGCCCACGCGCAATGCCAGGCCGATCTCGGCGCCGACGCGCTCTGTCTGTTTGCGACGAGCCCGTTTGGCTACTGCACCAAGCCGTGTACTGCAGACTCCCAATGCCAGGGAGACCTGCGCGATCCCTTCTCGGCGTCCATGCGCTGCGCGACCGGGGACGGTGGCGACGGCTATTGCGTGCCGGGCTCCCAGACACCCTGCGTGGAGGACGAGCCCTGCCCCGATGCGGAAGTGTGCAAGCTGGCGCGCACGGTGTTTCCCGGCGGGCTCAACCTCGGGAGGGTCTGTCAGACGCGGACACGCGGCGGAGTCGAGCCCGGCGAGCCCTGCGTCGACGACCCCAGACGCAGCAGCGATGACGTCCTCAGGCTGTGCGCGAACGACTTCTGTTTTGACGACATCTGCGCGGCGTTCTGTGACCCGGACACGGCGACGGACAGCACCTGCGGCAAAGCAGATCTCGCCTGTCGCAACGACTATCTCGAGTTCCTGGACTTCTCGACACTTCGCCGCACCACGCCGCCGGACGCGGGTCTATGCCTGCCGCGCGAGTGTGCCTCGCCGGACGCCTGCGAGGGTCCGGAGTCCCTGTGCACACCGGGTCTGACGGTGCGGCCGGTGGGCGAAGCAGAGTCTGGCGTCTGCCGCGCCGACAACCCGGCCTCGCGCGGATCGCGCGGGCTTGGCGCAGCCTGCCTCGAGGAGGGAACGGCGCAGCATGACGCCTGCGGTTCGCGCTACTGCGCTGGCTTCCCGCCCAACTTCTACTGCTCAACGCTTTGCGACACCGACGACGACTGCGGCGAAGACCAGCTGTGCGCGGTGGAGACGCTTGTCGACAACAACGGTCGTTACTTCTCCCGCATCTGCCGGTACGCGCTCGGGTCCAAAACCCGCTGCGACCGCAACTCGGACCCGGCCTGCGCGGAGGGCGAGTTGTGCGCCCCCTTCGTGTTCGGGGACGTGGTGGAGAACGGGACGAAGCTGGCCACGGCGCGCGCGGAAGGACGTTGCGTCGAGCCCGTGCAGGGCGGTGTAATCTCCGGGAATGCCTGTGGCCAACAAGAGTGCATTGCGCCGGACGCTTGCGTACGATTTCGCGGGGATGACACGCCCCGATGCGTTACTGTCTGCGGCAATGGTTTTCACTGCGAAGGCTTTGACGCGTGCCTGGCTCAGGCCATCTTCATCAGCGGCGAAGACACGGACGACGGCGAAGACCTGATCCTGGGTATCTGCTCGATGTAGCGCTGGAGGGGAATGAGCGGGGATCGCACACAACAACTACCCGAGTCCGAGCTGGTCGGGGAGACCATCGGTGGTGTCATGCTTGAGGCGGTGCTCAGCAAGACCAAGCAGAGCCTGGTCTTGTTGGGCACGCAGGTCGGTGTGGACAGGCCCGCGGTAGTCAAGCTCTTCCCCAAGGCGCGCAGCGATACCGACGCGGACGCGCGGTTGCTCAAGGAGGCGGGAGCCCTCAGCCAGCTTCGCCACGCCAACATCGTGACGCTGTACAGCGTGGGCATCTACGACAACGACTTCCCCTATCTCCTCATGGAGTACGTTCCCGGCGAGACACTCAAGTCGACCCTGGGCCGCGAAGGACCGCTGCCGCCGGACCGGGCGCTCGGCATCGTTCTGCAGATCGTCAATGCCCTCGAGGAGGTGCACCGGCTGGGGATGAAGCACGGCAACCTGGGGCTGCACAACATCCTGCTGGAGGAGCTCAAGGGCAGCAACCAGGACCTGGTCAAGCTTGTGGACTTTGGCCTGGTGGGCACGCTGGGCGGCACCAATCTGCGCATGGACGACCGCCCCGAGCGGGTCTGGTACATGACGCCCGAGGAGGGCATGGGCGGCCGGTACACCTACCAGAGTGAGCTGTATGTCTGCGGGGTTGTGCTCTACCAGCTCCTGACCGGGTACATGCCGTACCGCAGCCAGAGCCTGGAGGGACTGTGGGACGAGATCGTCACCGCGACCCCGCCCGCCGTGGCCGTCATTGAGCCGAGCCTCGCCATCTACCCCGAGGTGCAGGACCTCCTGGATCGAGCGTTGGCCAAGCAGCCCAAGGCCAGGCCCAAGGGGGCCCGCGCGCTTCGTCTGATGGTCACGGAAGTGCTCGGCGAGATTGAGGCGCGAAACGAGGTCATGGGGCAGGCCACGGGCAAGACGTTCCCCGTGATCCAGACCGTGGAGCGGGTCAAAGCGTTGCCGCGCAGCAGGGCGATGGACGAGGAGGATGACAAGATTCCGCCGCCGCCCATCAGTCGGCCGGCGCGCGCCGCGTCGGACGTGAAGACGATTCCCGGGTACAACAAGCCCGTGCCGCCGCCACCACCGTCTGGCCCAAGGGACTCG
>CALBXO010000382.1 GCA_937890335.1 uncultured Pseudomonadota bacterium
GTGTCCAGTCCGCTGGACTTGATGACACCCGGCGCGATCGCATTGACGAGCACCCCGCTCGTGGCCCACTCGAGCGCCAACGTCTTGGTGAGATTCACGACCCCAGCTCGCGCCGCGCCCGTGTGCGCCATTCCAGGAAATCCCCGCCACATATTGGCGACAATGGAGATGATCTTTCCCTTTCCGCGGCCGACCATTGCGGCGCCGACGGCCTGCGTCATGTTCCAGGTCCCGTTCAGGTTCGTGTCGATGACAGCGCGCCAGCCCTTGGGTGAGATCCCCAACGCGGGCGACGGGAACTGGCCTCCGGCGTTGTTCACCAACACGTCGATGGGCCCAAACTCGGCCTCGACGGTGGCGACCCAGGCATCTACCGAGTCACGATCGCGGATGTCCAGTGGCGCTGCGTGGACCTCTCCGCGCTCCCGCAGCTCGACAGCCGCGGCCTGCAGGCGCTCGTCCTTCCGCGCACCGATGGCCACGCGGGCCCCGAGGCTCAGGCACTCCTCGGCGATGCGCTTGCCGATGCCGGAGCCGCCGCCGGTGACCACGACCACCTGTCCGGCCATCAGGTCCGGGCGGAAAATGGACGACATCACTGGCCTCCCGTGTCGCGCTTGTACGCAACCAGCAGCCCGTCTCCGTCGGTCAGCATCGCTGTAAAGACGCGCGGATCGCGGGCGACGTGCCCAGCGAGCTCCCGGAGGGCCACGGTGCTCGGCGTCGTGTCGCTGAGATCCGCGACGGTTCCGCTCCATAATGCGTTGTCGAAGACGACGACACCGCCGACGCGAAGCAGCTCGACCGCCTGGTCGAAATAGCCGGCGTAGCCCGTCTTGTCCGCATCTACGAACACAAAGTCGAAGGTTCCCGCAGCCCCCTCGGAGAGAAGACTCGCCAGGGATTCGGCCGCGGGGCCGGTTTTGACGGAGATGCGATCGGCGAGCCCCGCTGCGCGCCAATGGGACTGGGCCTCGGCCAGGTATTCGTCGCTGAGGTCGCAGGCGACGAGCAGGCCATCGGGGCCCACGGCGTCCGCAATCCAGGTGGCACTGTATCCGGTAAACGAGCCGACCTCGATCGCGCGGCTGGCGCCGACCATACGCGCGAGCAGACCCAGCGTCTGTCCCTGTTCAGGGGAGATCATCATCCGGGCGTTTTCGCGATTGGCTGTGGCCTCGCGGATCGCGCGCTGGGTACCGGTTTCGCGGACCGTGGTCTCGCGAACCCATTCGAGGAGATTGTGCGTCAGGTTGAGGCCGTCGCGCAGGTGTTTCGCCGTCATGGCCCGTGTGATACGCCTTCGTCCGTGACGACGCAAACCGACAAGCTCTACATCGTGGACGGCAGCGGCTACATCTACCGCGCGTTCTTCGCCAACCAGCACCTGCGTACGAGCGCGGGCGTTCCCACCAACGCGATCTATGGTTTCACGGCCATGCTTCGTCGCCTGGTGGACGCCGAGCGTCCGACGCACCTGGCCATCGCTTTCGACAGCGGGCGCGACGGCTGGCGGCGCGACCTGTATCCAGCCTACAAGCAGAACCGGAGTGCGAAGCCGGAGGAGCTCGCGGCCCAGGAACCTGCCATCCGCGACATCGTGGACGCCTACCGAATCCCCGTCTTGCAGCAGGACGGGATGGAGGCCGACGACCTCATTGCGACCCTGTGCCGAAAGGGGCGGGAGGCGGGTCTCGAGGTCGTGATTGTCACCTCGGACAAGGATTTGATGCAGCTGGTGGGCCCAGGCGTGTTGATGCTGGACACAATGAAGGACCGGCGCATCGGCCCCAAGGAGGTCGAGGAGAAGTTTGGTGTCCCCCCTGAGCGCGTCATCGACATCCTCGCGCTCGCAGGTGACACGTCGGACAACATTCCCGGCGTCCCAGGGATCGGGCCCAAAACAGCCACAGCGCTGGTGCAGCAATTTGGCGATCTGGATGGAGTGCTGGCGAACATCCCTGCGGTGACCGGCGCCAAGAGGCGCGAGAACCTTGAGACGTACCGGGATCAGGCGCTGTTGTCGCGTCAGCTGGTGCGGCTCGAGGACCAGTGCGACATCGAGTTCAACCTCGACGCCCTCGTGGTGGGAGATCCGGACTATCCAGCCCTGAAGTCGCTGTTTGAGCGCTGGGAGTTTTGGCGCCTGCTGGAGGCCCTGCAGGATGAGATGGGGCGGCGAGTCGCGCGTCCGTCGGCCGTGCAGGTCCTCGACACGGACGTGGCGATCGTCACGGAGCCAGACGCCCTCAGCGCGGCCGTCCACAGCTGCTTGTCAGCCAAGACCTACGGACTGTCGCTCTACGCGACAGATCCGGACCCGCATCGTGCACACATTGTTGGATTCGGTCTGAGTTCGACCGACCATCAGGCGTTCTACATTCCCGTTGGGCACCGGTACCTGGGCGCGCCGCGCCAGCTGCCTCTCACGGATGTGCTGGAGCAGATGGCGCCGCTGTTTGCCGGGGGCCGCGCCGACGCGGTGGTCCATGACTTCAAGCGGGCGCTCGTCCTGTTGTCGCGGCATGGAGTGGACATCGCGCGCGTCGCTTGTGACCCGATGCTGGCGAGCTACCTGCTGGACCCGGGCAAGACCGACTACAGTCTTCCGGCCATGTCAGCTGACCTACTCGCGTACGAAGCCCGAACGTTGGCGCAGCTGTGCGGCACAGGTCGTAAGGCGATGCCGCCAGACGAAGTCAGCGTGGAAGCCGCGGCCAAATTATGCGGTCAGCACTCGGACCTGGCTCGCCTGTTGTGGCGCGCGCTCTGGCCCGCGCTGGGGGACGCGGGACTTGGCGCTCTCCTCGACGACCTGGAGATCCCGCTGAGCCGCGTTCTGGCGGGTATGGAAGGCTCCGGGGCTCCCATTGATCGTGGCGTCTTGGGTGGGCTGTCCACGGCGTGGCGCGGCGAGATACAGCGGCTCGAGGCAGAGTGTTTTGATCTCGTGGGGCGCCCCTTCAACCTGGGTAGCACCAAACAATTGCGGGAGATTCTCTTTGATGAGCTTGGGCTCGCGTCGGGTCGCAAAACGAAGACCGGACGGTCTACCGACCAGGCCGTCCTCGAGGCACTGGCTGACGAACACGAGCTTCCGGGCCTGATCCTGGAGTGGCGCTCGTTCAGCAAGCTCACCTCGACATATGTGGACGCCCTGCCCGCTCTCGCCCACCCGGATGGTCGGGTTCGGACGGACTTCAACCAGGTGAGCGCCGCGACGGGTCGACTGGCCAGCAGCAACCCGAACCTGCAGAACATTCCCATCCGGACCAAGCGCGGTCAGGAGATCCGACGGGCGTTTGTGGCGCGCACGGGTTGGAAGTTGCTGTGCGCCGACTACTCGCAGATCGAGCTGCGCGTCGTCGCCCATATGAGCGGCGACAAGGAGTTGAAGGCGGCGTTCAATCGCGGTGAGGACATCCATCGCTCCACCGCGTCCAAGATCTTTGACGTGCCGCCGCTTCTCGTCACGTCCGCCCAGCGCGGCATCGGCAAGACCATCAATTTTGGCGTGACGTACGGAATGGGCGCCAACCGCCTGAGCCGGGACCTGGACATCTCGCGAGCCGACGCCAAGCGCTACATCGAGGCGTACTTTGAGAAGTACAGCGGCGTGGACGGGTACTTCAACGAGCTCGTCACGCGCGCCAGGCGCAACGGGTACGCGGAGACGCTGTTGGGGCGCCGGCGGCCGATTCCGCAGCTGACGGCCTTCCAGCGCAACATTCGGTCGTTGGGTGAGCGCCTCGCGGTCAACACGCCGATTCAGGGAACGGCGGCCGACATCATGAAGCGGGCGATGGTTTCGCTCGGAGCGCGAATCGCAGAGGGCGGTTGGGGCGCCAATATGTTGCTCACGGTGCATGACGAGCTGGTGTTTGAGGTCCCGCCCGACGAGCTCAAGGAGTTCCGGCAGCTCGTCGAGCGGGAGATGGCCGGGGCCGTGCCCCTGAGCGTTCCACTGGTGGTCGACAGCGGCGTCGGCGACACCTGGCTGGACGCGAAATAGCCATATGGCGGTCGATCGACGCACTTTCATGAAACTGGCCGCGGCGGGTCTGAGCAGCGCGGCGGTGCACGCCACCGGGTGCGCGGGTGCTGGCCCTGTCACGCGCCCCACCCTGCATTTGCCGACACCCGAGTCTCCCCTGACTCCGACCGAGGCCTGGTATTACGTAGCGCTGACCGGTGCCTACGATGCGGACCGCAAGCGTCATCGGCTGTCTGTGGGTGGCCGGACACACCGAAACCTGTCCCTGAGCGTGGACGATCTCGAGCGCCGTTTCGAGACGGTCACCGTGCCGCACACGCTGGCCTGCGTGGGCGACATCCCCAACGGAGCGCTGTTCAGCGCGTCTGTGTTCCGCGGCGTTCGCTCCCGCGACGTGCTGAGGGCCGCCGGCGTCCGTAACAATGCATCGTTGGCGCTGCTCTATGGCCTGGATGGTTACCTCGTGCCGCGGGCGGTGGAGGATCTCCTCCGCGAGGACACCTTGCTGGTGTTTGAGATGGGCATCCATGAGGACCGGCTCGCGCCGCTCAACGTGGAGCACGGGTTCCCGCTGCGCATCCTCACACCAGGCCTCTACGGGTTTGTGCAGCCAAAATGGCTCTCCAGCATCACCCTCGTAGACGACTCTGACCACGTGGACGTGCTGCGACGCAGCAACACCTACGCGAGCGGGGAGATGCAGCTGACTTCGGGCTTCAGCTGGCCGCGGCCAGGCCAGACCCTCGCGCCCGCCGAGCACGAAGTCGTCGGGTACTCCTTTGGCGATGGACGCACGATCGCAAAGGTGGAAGTGAGCGCAAACGGAGAGCCGTGGGAGCCGGCCACGCTCGCGTGGAACACGCCGGACGATGCGTTGCCGCCGCGGGTCTGGGCATTATGGACGTATCGTTGGCGCGCTGTGGACATCGGCGCGCATGACCTGTCGGTGCGCGCCACGTACGACGACGGCGAGACCCAACACGGTGGCCGCAATTTCCCGTACGCAGGCGGATCCATCGCGACGGTCACCGTCTTTGTCGGAGACGAAACGTGACGGGTCTGGCACCCAGGCGAGCGAGTGGCCGAGGCCCTGCCCCGTGCGCCGCAGCGGTCTGCCTGTATGTCTTTGCATGGAGCTGCACAGCGGGGGCTGGCGGGCTGGGAGCTGTGGGGCCGGAGGCCGGGCACACCGAGCTGGAGGTGGGCGGTGGCGTCCTGTTCATTCTGCCGCAGGGGACGGTGGCGGCGCGCACCGGCCTCGGCGCGGGGACAAGCCTGGAGCTCCGGTACACAAACATTGGTGTTCTCGGCCACAGCGTCGACGGGCGAGTGGGTTGCGGCTGGGATCTCGGTTCCGGGATGGCGCTGGGTTTCGCGACGCGCACCGGCGCGGCCACGCTGGAGCAGGCCAACGATGTCGGCGGCATCGCCTGGAACAACCTGGCGATCGGTAACGATTGGGTAGCGGGGGCCGATTTGGTGTTGAGCTGGGACCGGGCCGCCGCCGCGGACATCACGGTGGAGCTCGGTGCGACGATGACCGTGGGCGGTCGGCGCTACCAGAACTTCTACGAAGCACAATGGGAGTGGGAGCCCGCCCTGCGCGGGTTGGACGCCATGGTTCAGGGCGAGTGGGATCTCGGTGTGGACAAGCGGCTCTTTGTTCGTCTTCGCGGCTTCGCCGTGTTGCACACGGGGCTGCGACCGTTGGGCTTCTTCCCCACGGCGACGGGAGGCGTGTCATGGCTGTTCTGAGAGATTGCCCACGGACTCTCGCGTTGACTGTGCGCCGCACGGTGGTCGGGGTGGCGGCGTTCGTTCTGGCGGTTCTGCTCTCCGTGCCACCAGCAATGGCCGACGGCGGGTCCGTAACCAGCTACCAGCCGTTGGGCGCGGGCAATGTGGGGATGAGCGTCAGCGGTGGATACGTCATCGCGCTGCCGTTCATGGCCTACGCCGTGGAGTTTGGTGTCGCCTCAGAAGTTGATGTCGGCGTCCGCTACGAGACCGTCGCCGGCTTGCTGCACTTTCCGCATGCGGGGGTCCGCTGGGTGCCATTCCAGGTGGGAGACTGGCGGATTGGTGGCCGGCTGGGCGTCGCGTACAGCTTCTTCGGCATCCAGACCGACGACCTCAACCTCACCTCAACGCTCTACCTTCCGTTTGAACTCGGCGCGTCTGTCGCGGTGAGCAAGGACAGCGATCTGGTTCTCGGGCTGGGCGGCGAGGTGGACCTGTTGCGCTTTGTCGTCATCGAGGACGAGGCAGACGGACGCGGGGAGGTGCGCTACGACGCCACCACCGCCCGGTTCGGCCTCGTCTCCGCACTGACCGCGGACCTGGACGTCTTCGTCCAAGGGCGCGTCCGAGTGCCGATTGAGGCCGTGACAGACGGCGAGAACGAGTTTTTGGTCGTGCCGTACGTGGAAGGTGGCGCGAGCTGGGCCTTCTGACAGGACCGACGCGTGAGAGGGTGTTGACAAATTCTCCCGTCGCCTTGGCTGCGCCCCCTCAC
>CALBXO010000383.1 GCA_937890335.1 uncultured Pseudomonadota bacterium
GCAGACACTCTTCGGTCTCGGTGCACGGTGTGAGGCACTCGTCATCCACGCAGCGCGTGCCCGTCGGGCATCGTACGTCCGGGTCGCTGCAGCTGCCGGTCACGCAGACGCCGCCGCGGCACACGTTCGGGTAGCCACCGCAGTCCACGCCGGCGCAGCTCTCGCTGACACAGACCTGATCATCGCACACCTGACCATCGTCGCAGGTCTCGTCGGCGCAGTCGCTGTCGAAACAGGCGTCCGTGACAGAGTCGTTCGTCACGCAGGTTTGGGTTTCATCGCACAGGGCGCAGTCTTCGTCGGGGCCGCCGCAGTCCGCTGGGCAGGTCTCCGTGTCCTCGGCTGCGGCCGGATCGCAGAAGCCGTCGCCGCAGGTGACGGCACCGTTGTTGGCGGCTTCGCAATCGGCGGGACATTGGGTCTCGCCCGTCTCGCAGATTCCGTCGCCGCAGGTTGGGCCGCCGTTGTTCGCAGCGCCGTTGTTGCCGGGGTCCGGGTCCGCATCCTCGGGTGGGTCCGAGGGACATGCGGTCAACAACAGTGCAACGACCGCCAGCGCGCCCCAATGGCGCAAGGTGGTGTTCATCACGTCTCCGTTTGGGGATGACCTATGCCCACCATAGCGAGATCTAGCAGCGGGCGGCAAGGGGGCGGGAATTTTCGGGCGGAGAGGTGATCGCCGCCTCACGCCATCTTGAGGCCATTTTGCGAAGGCGCGGGTCCTACCCCGTCACCGCCGGTCCACAAGACGTGCAAGCGTCGCCAATTGCTGCTTGGTGCACAGCCGTTCGTCGCAGGTGAGGGTGATCACCTCCGACCCGTCGCCCCGGATCCAGCTCAGATGCAGGATCGTGTGCTGCTTGGCCGTGATCGCCAATCGGCCCACAGCGCGGCTCGGAGCGGCGTCCTTGTAGGTCTTCCGGTGCAGCTCCAGGCGCGTCTTTGCCTTGTCCAGATCGCCCTCGCGCCACACCTGGAGTCCCACGCCGTAGTTGGCACGGTCTTCCGGTGCGTAGCGCGCGCGACCGTAGGTGGGGCTCGGTTTGATGCCTTGCAGCAGCGCAGGAACAAAAGGAGATTTGGACCCGGTGGCGGCCTGGATGTCACTGATCTGCAGCCGGGGCGCGACGTCCAGGTTTCCATCGCCCGGCGCCAGCAGGGCCTTGCGAGGCTCTCCGGTGATGGCGGCGGGCCGCACCAGCTGCACAGAGCCGGGCGCCGTGTGGCTGTCGCCCTTCTTGACCGCTGCGGGACTGGCCGCTTTGGGTGCGGCGGGTGGCTCGGTCTTCGGCTCCGCCGACTTCGACGGTTTGGCGGACTCTGGCGGGGCGGCGGGGGCCGAGGTGCTCACGGGTGGCTCGGAGCTGCATCCCACCCCAAAAGCCGCGAAAGTCAGCGCCGCCAGGCAATACAAGAACTTCACACGTCACCTCCACGTACGGCGGCAGGGTAGCCCGACCTTGCGCTGCCTGCTACCCTCTGCCCATGCGTTCGCTGATGTTGTGCTTGTGCCTCGCCTTGGTCGGGTGCGCTGACCCTTCCGAACCCGCCGCGCCCGACCGGTGCGCCGCCGACCCGGACTGTCCAGACGCGGAGGTGTGCACGGATGATGGCTGCGCGCCCGGCTGTCGGGCGGACGGCGCGTGCGCGGACGGTGAGATTTGCGAGGGTACCAGCTGCGTCTCAGGCTGCCGCAACCCCGCCGATTGCCCAGAGTTCCACGCCTGCCTGAACCTCGTCTGCGTGCCAAGTCCCTGCGCCGGAGACGCTGAGTGCGGCTCCGGCAGCCGTTGCGCGCCGAGCGGCTGCGTGGACGTGGGCGCCGCCGACTGCACCAGCGCGTCGGACTGCGGCCATCGCTGGACCTGTTCGTCCACCGGCGTCTGCATCGAGGGCCAGTGTGCTGTCGCGGCGGATTGCGCGGACGATCATCGGTGCGAGGATGGAGTCTGCGCGCCGCGCAGCCGGTTTGTCGGTGCACCCGCGTTCCGACGCGTCACCATTCCTGATCTCGACGCCCACGTGAGCCCGTGGCCGGATCTGGACTGTTGCGGCTGCGTCCTTTGCGACACGGTCGAGGGCTTTGGCGGCGCGCTCCTGGACCGGGACGGGGACGGGGACCTGGACCTCTTTGTGGGTTCTCACGGCGCAGCGACCCCGGCCTGCACGTTCACGAACCGGTCCGCTGGCGAGCATGACCTCACCCGAGACGATTGCGACGCCGGCCATGCTGGCGCTACCTCGGGGCTTGCCACCGACTTTGACGCAGACGGGGTTCACGAGCTGCTGACACTTGGCGTCTCCCATGTGGTCCTGCACACGGACCCAGCGGTCGACCTGCTGGCCTTGCTGCCCGATGCCGATCCAAGAGCCGCGTGCGTCGCCAGCGCCGCGGTCGTCACGGACTTCGATCTGGACGGTGCGCAGGACCTCTACATCGCCTGTCAGCCGCGTCGGCTGACGGGCTGCTGCGCCGACGACCCGGATGGATGGAAGAACATTGCGTTTCGCCAGGCGGGCAGCGGGGCCTGGGAGTTGTTGGAGGGGGATGAGTGGGCCCTCCTCGAGGATGCGGGCACGACTCTGGCCGTGGCGGTGCACGACGTAAACGAGGACGGGCTCCCGGACCTCATCCTGGCCAACGATACGTTCACGACGTACGGCGACCCTCCAAACGGCCAGCGCCCGGGTTCGGTCCTTGTCCGTTGTGCCCCCGATGCCGACTGCTCGTACCGTCGCCTGGAGCTGGGCGTGGACTCGGCGGCGTGGGGGTCGTTCATGGGCGTGGGCATCGTGGAGGTCGACGAGGCCGGCCCCCACATCTATCTAAGCGATTGGGGGCGGAACCGGCTCGTGCAGATGGGCAGCGACGGCCCCGTAGACACCGGACTGGACCGGGGCGCAGACCTCACAGCCATTCCCGGCGCGGTGCTGTTTGGCTGGGGCGTGGTCGTGGATGACTTTGACCGCAACGGGCTCGACGACATTTACGTGGGGCAGGGCGCTCCCTGGCCCGGACCTCCCCCCGAGGAGGTAGACCAACACGACGAGATTCTTCTGCAGGCGGCGGGTGGGCTCTTCGAGCGCCGAGGCGCAGCCGAGGTGGGGTTGGCGCTGCACGATGCGCAGGATGCGCGGTCCAGCGACACGCCCATCGGGGAGCAGCGCTACAGCTCGCGGGGCGCCGTCCGGGCCGATCTCGACATGGACGGGAGGCTCGAGATTCTGACCGCAGGGCTCGCGGGCGTGCTCCGCGTGCAGGAGGAAGCGGTCGATGAGGCCGAAGAGCCTCGTTGCACCCTGGTCCCCGCGCCCTCGGTTGTGCCCAGCTTTGGGTCGGGCTACGCCGTCTCGGGGCTGGCGCCGGGCTCCACATTTCGCAACTACGACGTACAGGGCCAGATGCGATTTGGCGCGTCGCCGTGGATTTTGACGCGGTACCAACGGGGCAAACTCCGGTTCTCGTCTGGCGCCATCGTCGCATTCGATTGCAACGGGCCTGGGCCGATCGAAGTGACCGAGCCGGATTGGCTCGAGGTCGTCTGGGCCGATGACCTGGCCATGTCTCTGGACCGACCTGGTGGCGCGCCGGGCACGGTGCGCGTGGCCGCTCGGCTGCGTTCTGGGACAGTCCGGGTTCTGGAGGTCCAGGGCGACGGGCCTTCGTACAGCGTATCCGTAGGTGCTGCGACTGTTGCCGTGATGATCGAGCTCGACGGTCGCTGGGTTCCGCGTTGGTTCGCCCGTCCCTAGCAATCCCTGGCCAGGACCATGTAGCACATTGACTCCCGTCGCCTCGTCGGCCAAACAACACCGCCTTCCGCA
>CALBXO010000384.1 GCA_937890335.1 uncultured Pseudomonadota bacterium
GGTCCTCTACGAGTGGGTGCTGATGGGGGCTTCGGTGGCTGTCGGGCTCGGTGGAATCGGGCTCGCTTGGTTCCTGTACGGACGCCCGAGCGAGACCCCGGCAAACATCGTCCGGGCCGTCCCGTGGGCGCACCGGGTGGTCTACAACAAATACTATGTGGACGAGATCTACGACGTGGTGATCGTGAAGCCCCTGGTTGTGATTGGGCGGATTCTTCACCGGGTCGTGGATGAGTTCCTGATCGACCGGCTCGCAGTGGATGGGTCCGGATGGTTGGTGGAGTCGTTGGGCGCGGTCGCGAAGCGGCTGCAGACGGGCAATGTGCAGCGGTACGCCGCTTACATCGTCCTCGGGCTCGGCGCGATCGTCTACTTGATGCTGTTCAGGTGATGTAATGGACGTTTCGGTCTCATTCCCGATCCTGACGGCGGTGGTCTTTGCACCACTCCTCGGGGCCATTGTGCTGATGTTCTTCCCCAAGGAGGAGAAGGGCCTGATCCGCAACACGGCGTTGTTCGTGATGCTGGCTGGGTTTGCCATCAGCTTGCCGCTGCTGACCTACGATGGGTCGGTCCAGCACTCCGTCGTGGGCTCGGCGTTCCCGACCATGGCGTTCGTGGAGCAACACCAGTGGATTGAGTCGATGGGGGTGACCTACCTCATCGGCGTGGACGGCATCAGCCTGTGGCTGGTGTTGTTGACGACGTTCCTCGGCCCTGTCGTGGTGCTGAGCACGTATTCGGCGGTCGATACGCGCGTCAAAGAGTTCATGATCTGCATCCTGCTGCTCCAGTGCGGGATGCTCGGTGCCCTGGTGTCCCTGGACGCGTTCCTGTTCTACGTCTTCTGGGAGATCATGCTCGTGCCGATGTACTTCCTCATCGGCGTCTGGGGCGGAAACCAGCGTTTCTACGCGACCATCAAGTTCTTCCTGTACACGATGGTCGGCTCGCTGCTGATGCTGGTCGCCATCCTGTGGTTGTACTTCCACACGGGCGGTGCGGACGGCGCGCACTCCTTCTCCCTGGCCGCGATGATGGCGGTGGAGACGACGCCTGAGCAGCAGATGTGGCTGTTCGGAGCGTTCGCGCTGGCGTTTGCCATCAAGGTCCCGATGTTCCCGTTCCACACATGGCTGCCGCATGCCCACGTGCAGGCGCCTACGGCGGGGTCCGTGATCCTGGCTGGCGTGCTCCTCAAGATGGGCACCTACGGCCTGATCCGGTACGGCATGCCGCTGTTCCCGCAGGCTGTGGTCGAGTTCGCGCCGTGGATGGCGACGCTGGCGGTCATCGGTATCGTCTACGGCGCGCTGGTCGCGATGGTCCAGAAGGACGTCAAGAAGCTGGTCGCGTACTCGTCGGTCAGTCACCTCGGCTTCTGTGTTCTGGGCCTCGTCGCGCTGACGACCCAGGGCGTCGAGGGGTCGATCTTTGTCATGCTTGCCCACGGAATCGCCACCGGCGGTCTGTTTCTCGCGGTGGGCATCATCTACGAGCGGCGGCACACCCGGCTCATCAGTGAGTTTGGCGGGCTGACCAAGGTGGTTCCGGTCTTCGCCACGATCTTCATGATCATTGTGTTCACGAGCGCCGGCTTGCCGGGCCTCGCCGGGTTCGTTGGTGAATTCCTCGTCATCATCGGTACCGGAGACTCCCAGGTGCTGTTCTTCAGCGAGTCGGCTCCCCTGATTGGCGACGCTGGCCCGGAGACCGGGGCGTTCATCTTCGCGACGATCGCGGCCACCGGCGTCATCTTTGGCGCTGTGTACCTGCTGTGGATGTTCCAGCGGGTGATGTTTGGACCGCTGAAAAACCCGAAGAACGAAAACCTCAAGGACCTGAACCTGCGCGAGGTCGTCTACATGATGCCGCTGGTCATCATGGGCTTTGTGATGGGGCTGTTCCCGCACCTCTTCCTCGACAAAATGCACACCTCGGTGGACACGTTCGTGGACCGGATGCAGCCGGCCATTATGGCCAAGGCGGCGGCAGGTACGGAGACGGCGGGCCGCGACGAGGCCTCCCGGGTGCCGACGAACAAGCTCAGCGACCTCGGCAAGGTCGGAAGGCCCACGCTGTCCAAGGCGGGCGCCGAGCGGCTCAAGAAGTTGCAGGAAGCCGACAAGATCAAACCGGCGCGCAGGACCAACCCTGGCACGCGCCCCAAGAAGGTCACGTTGACGCCTGACCAGAAGAAGAAGCTGTTCAAGGACCTCAAGTTCCGCGGACAACCCTCCGGAGGGACCCCCTGATGGATTTCTCGAGCTTCGTCACGGGAACCGACCTCCGGCTCATCGCGCCTATGGCCATCGTGGCCAGCATGGGCGTGGCGGTGCTGATGCTGGAGGTGTTCCACAAATCGGACGCCTCACGGAAATACATCGCGTGGATGAGCATCCTGGGCCTCGGCGTCGCGGGGCTCGACAGCGCGTATCTCCTGATGCGCGGTGCCCAGCACGAGGCGTTCGGTGGCATGCTGCACATCGACTCCTTCGCCCTGGTCATCAACCTGCTGATCATCCTTGCGGGGATTCTTGCTTGCCTGGCGAGTCCGGCGTACCTGGCGTCGCACCGCATTGACCGCGGCGAATACTACAGCCTGCTCCTGTTCAGCGCCGTCGGCATGATGACCATGGGCGCGGCGGCCGATCTGTTCACGATGTTCATGGGCCTCGAGATGATGTCCATCCCCATCTACTGCCTGGCCGCCTTTTTCAGGCACTCCAGCCGGTCGGCGGAGTCCGGGATGAAGTACTTCATCCTCGGGGCGTTCTCGTCGGCCTTCCTGCTGTACGGAATCGCGCTCATCTACGGGATGACCGGGACGACGGACCTCGAGGGCATCCGCGTGGAGATGGCCGCCGGTGGCTTCTTTGTGCAGGGCAACCCGGTAGACCAGCTCGCCACGCTGCCGGCGCTGGCGATGATTCTTCTGATTGTCGCGTTTGGGTTCAAGGTGGCGGCCGTGCCGTTCCATATGTGGACGCCGGATGTGTACGAGGGCGCGCCGTCGTCGGTGGTCAGCTTCATGTCCACCGCCGTGAAGACCGCGGGTTTTGCAGCGCTCGTCCGCGTGTTCGTGGTGGGCTTCTTTGATCAGCCCGCCCGCCTGAGCGACACCGGCTGGCTGGTGGTCTTCTTCTGGCTGGCGATTCTGTCCATGGCGCTCGGCAACGTGGTCGCCATCGTCCAGACGAACGTCAAGCGCATGCTGGCGTACTCGAGCATCGCGCATGCCGGCTACCTGCTCGTGGGCTTTGTGGCGGCGAGTCACTCCGCCGAGAATTTTGAGGGCATGCAGTCGGTGGTGTTCTACCTGCTGGCCTACACCTTCGCGACCGTGGGGGCGTTTGCCGTGTTGGCCTACTTTGGCAAGCGGGGCGAGGAGTGCACCACCTTTGACGACCTGGCCGGGATCGGAACGCGGCATCCTGGGGCGGCCCTGGCGATGACGATCTTCATGCTGTCCAGCGCCGGCATTCCGCCCACGGCGGGCTTTGTCGCGAAGTTCTACGTCTTCCGCGCTGCGGTGATGACGGGCTCGACTGAGTTTGTCGTGCTTGCGGTCGTAGGTGTGATGCTGTCCCTGGCCGGGGTCTACTACTACCTCAAGCTCATCGTCAGCATGTACATGAAGACCGCCCGCCGCGAGGTCACGGCGATTGGCGGTGTGGAGATGAAGATGGCGCTGGTAATCTGCGCCGCCGCTACGCTGTTCTTTGGAATCTTTCCAAGCATGGGCCTGGACCTGGCAAAGACCAGCGTGCACGGCATCATCGGGGCTCCGCCCGCGGTGAAGGCTGCGCTGGCGTCGCCGGCCAAGGCCACCGTCAAGCTCGAGTTGGAACCGACCGCCGAGCCCTGATTTTCGCTGGTCCGGGCGGTGCGTGTTCCTTGCGCGCAGGTGGCAGGCGCCACCGAACCTGGAGGCGAAGATGACCGACACCGACAAGTGGGTGGACGCGGGCGACGGGTACGGCTTGACCGTGGCCGACGGCAAGCTCGTATGCCGCAACCCCAAGGGCAAGACCCTGAAGTCCGTACCCAAGAAGGTCGCGGACGGCGAGGTCGCCGAGCAACTCAAGGCGCTGGTTTCCTGGTTGACGACGCACGAACAGGAGTGCCGGGAGACGGCTGAGACCTGGATGCTGCGGTCGCTGCCTGTACCGCGCGCGATACTCCAGGCCGTGTGGCCCGATGTCGCGTGGCGTGGCGCGCTGGAGAACCTGGTTGTAGCGCCCCGCGGGGCGGTGAGCGACGAGAGCGCAGGCTTCTTCCGCGGTGCGGATGAGCGCGGCGTCGGCATCGTGAACCTGGACGGCGAGACGGTCTGGATTGACGCGCCCGAGGTGGTCATCCCGCATCCCATTCTCCTCGGCGAGGAGCTGGAGGACTTTCGAGAGCTCGCCGCGGACCTTGAGGTCGATCAACAGGTCCAGCAGCTGTTTCGACAGACTTCTCCAAAACCGGAGATCACGAAGGTAGAGCGCACCAGCGTCGCCGAGTATGGCGAGGGCAAGTTTGAGCAGCTCAACTTTGCGCTCGGTCGGTGCAGGACGCTCGGCTACCGCGTCAAGGGTGGCTACGCCATCTGCGGCGTGTTTGAGGGCGGCAAGAACTGCGAGGCGCGCTACTGGATCGGGGCTGAGTACCCAGATGGAGAGACCTGGACCGGGGATCTCATCTGGGTCGATGACAAACAATCCGCGCTCAAGCTGACCGAGGTCGGGCCCGTGGCGTGGTCCGAAGGCCATCGTATGGCCGCTGCGATCTATGCCGGTCGCGCCAAGGAAGAGGAGACCGAGCAATGAACAGCAGCGATCTGCTCGCGGCTGGGGCCATTGTCCCTGTCGACGCCTCGCTCCCCGAGGATGTCCCGACGGATCTTGTGTCCGCCCGCAGCTACCGAAGCCCGGTCCTGGGCGACCGCGTCGTCGTGCGACTTACCGCCGACTCACTGGCGCCGGGCGACGACCTGGCCATGGAATTCCTGGGGATGTCGGCGCCGGAGGTGGTGGGCCCGATTGGACGGCAGCGTCGCAGGGCGTTGGGCTTTCCTGGCTGGGCGCTCATCCATGACCCGGGGCACGCGGCGTTTGCGCTCGAGGTCGTCAAAGAGTTCAAGAAGCACGCGCGGCGAGCGTCCAGCAAACCTGGTTTCGCCAAAGACGGCTTTGACGAAATCGGCGTGCGCCTCGGGCGCTCCGTACCGCACTTTCTTCCGTCGTACTGGGAAGAGGTGGGGCGAGCGTTCCTGGAGGTAGGCAGCACCACCTACGCGGCGCAGGCTTTCAACAAAGCGCGCGAGGCCGAACGCGTGCACGCCCTGGATGTGGACGAGTCGCTGCGCAGCGAGACGTTCCTGGAGTTTGCCCTGGCGGGCGCCCTGGCCGTGAAAGCGCTCGGTGCCTACGCCAAGGATCTGGCGGCGGCGTACGAGCCGGCGGTGGCGTACGGTCACTTCCGGGAGCTGTGCCTCCGGCGGACGCTTGGCGGGATTCCACCCTGGTCTCAGATGGGGACGGAGCTGCGGCGGCTGATGCGCGGGGCCAAGATCAAACACGGGCCCGAGGAAGAGAGCCTCGCCAGGGACCTGCTGGCGGCGTCGTCCCTCAGCAAAGCACCCGTCGGGTTCTGGAAACATTTCGCCCCTGCCTATGCGGCGGTGGCTGGGGCAGACCCGGCGGTCCGGGGCACCCTGCTCAACCTGTTTCCGGGCCAAAACGAGAAGTCCGCCTACTACGAGCAGTGGTTGGACCTGCTGGACGGGGCAGGGTCTCTGGATGGCGTGATGCGACCGGCGACGGAAGTGCCCGAGGAGGCCGCACCGGCGGAGTCTGCCGCCGCCTGGTTGCACCGCGCGATGGAGTCGATGACCGGCTGGTGGAACAGTGGCTACCCACACCGCCTGTTTGAGGTGGCCCGGCGCATGGCGCCCCGGCTTCTGGCGGACGGCGTCCCGGTTGACGTCTGCGTGAACCACAACGTCCACCTCGACATGGCGGACCTGCTCCTGGAGCTGGGGGTTCCCGTGGCGAACCCCCACGAGCACGCGTCGGTAGATTTCCGCCGCTGGGCCCGCCAGGAGGATGACGGCGCCGATCGGCTGCGCCAATTGGACCATGTGGCGGCGGACGAGCGGTTCGTTCCGCTGTTGCGGACGGGACTGGACGACGTGTTCGGCGAAGACGTATTCGAGGCCGCCGCGGCCGGAAAGTCTGGGTTGTATGCGGCGCGCGCCGAGTGGCTGGCGTCCCGGACGAAGAGCCTGACAGACAGCCTGTTGCCCGACTTTCAGGCCGCGGTGGCGACGCTCATCTCCGTGCTTCGCGAGAGCATCGCCGAGGAGTTTCCGGATGCGGTGGCCGCGCTCGGCGAGGTGGACGCTGTGGCCGCGTTGGCCGCGACGTGGCGCACCGGCGTGGTGGATGAGTTTGGCTGGCCTGCGTTCGAAGCGGTGGTCGACGCGTTGCGGGCGGAGGACGGCAAGAAGATTTTTGTCTCCGGCGCGTTCCCGACCCTCGTTGTGGCGTCCACCAAGCGATGCATTGCGCTGGACGCAACGGGCAAGATCGCGGAACACGAGCTGCGGCTGCCCAAAGGCGCCGACCTGCGCATTCTTCGCTACGTAGGCGGCCAGTTTCTGGTTCTGTTTGGCGACATCTGGCGGCCAAAGTTCTACTGGAGCGACTCGCCCCAGAAAGTCCACGACTTCGACGGCTACTTCTACAGCCGGGACCACCCGGCCGACGCCGTGGGGATTGAGGTCGCCGGCGGAGGCGTCAGTGAGGGCGGGCGCGCCATCCGGCCCGGTGACAGCAAGCCGCAGGACACTGGCCAGAACGTCTACTCGGACGGTGACACGTTCTGGTGGTACGGGTGGAACGGCAGCAGGCACTCGTTCTTCGAGATGGACCCGAAGACCGGCGAGAAGGGACGGCAGTCCTGGCCCGCTTTCTTTGAGGACTTCGGCAAGGAGGGCACCGAGCTGCAGAGCGCGGCGTGTTCTTTGTATCCCGTGCCCGACACTGCGGAGGATTCGCCGTTGGGGCCGCGCGGTGGGTTCTACGGATGGCGGGTGCGCTGCGGTGACGGCGATACCGAGTGCGAGGGCATGGATGGCCGGTCGCTGCGGGCGTCGGCGAGCACGGACTTCGCAGGCCTGCTCACCTGGCCGTCGGGCAGCGGGCTTCCCGTCTCCACGGGCCAGTGGCCTTCGGAAGTCGTTCTCTGGGACCCGGCAGGGGAGGTGCGTGTCGCGGCGTGTGAGCTGGACAATGGGTACCGCGGCGCGCCCCGGCACGCCCCTGGGCAAGCGGCGAGTCTGCCGTTGCCCTGGTGGCACTATTTTCGCGGCCGGGACACCGCGGGTTCACGCGCCCTTCGTACCGTCAGTGACGAGATAGTTGGCCATGTTCTCGGAGCGGCTCGCCTGGACATTGAGGCCGCGGATTCGCCGTCGGACTGTGCATGGGATCTGGCGCTGGATGCGCTGGCTACCCACCTGCCGGAGGTAACGGACCCGCGGCTGCGCTGTGGTCTGGCTGGGCTTGCGGGCCTGGTCGCACTGGACGAGCACAACCTCCGCGCGAAGGTCACAGAGGTGGGGGGCACCGGCGAGGCGCCTACGGCTGCGCTCGACACTTTTGTGCTCTCCGGGACCGCGCGGGAGCGTTTCCCGCACCTGGAGCTCGAGCTGGAACCACTGGTCCATCTGGGCGCGTCGGCTTTTTGTGCTGCACTGGATCGTACGGACGGCACCGCGTCGCAGGTAGCGCAGCTGAAAGTCGCGGCGCGCTCCGCGCTCGGCACCTTGGACATACCCATGCGCTACCTCACCGGCGAGTGGCCCGATCCGCCCAGCAAGCCGGATATGTACCACCTGCACTGGTGGGGCTTTGTGGAGAACGGCAACCGCTATGTCGTTCGGATTCAGACGCAATGGGGCGGGAACGTGGAGTACCAGGCGCTGGAGCTGGCGCTGTCCGGGAGCTTTGCGCCTCTGGCTGGCACGACCATCGGCGCGGAGGCTGGCGGCTCGTGGCGGGGACCCGCCGTCGCTGAGTTTGTCGAGCTGCTCGGCGAGCGCGGTCCATTGCCCCTGATTCCAGAAGTCGGGCCGATCCTGGCGGCCGAAACCGGCTTGTCGGCGAACGCCGCCATGCTGCTGTGGCTCGGCGCGCCCGGCGTAGATGCATGGGCCAAGAACTTTCTCGACAAGGACCTGCGCGAGGCCCTGGGGTGGAAGGTCAAAGACGCCGAGCAGGCTCGTGTGGAGATCAAGGGCGCCTGCGATCGGGGGGCGCGGCAGAAGATCTATGAGTTGGCGATGCCTCCCAAGCCGGCGGATTTGTGGGATCCCATCGCGTCGGGTGCGGTCAACCGGTTTGCCGAGGCCTTTGCCAAGGTCGTTGGGACACGTGTGTCGGTGGACGGCGAGGTTGTCGCTGACGCGGCGCGCAGGCTTGATGGCTGGACGCGCAAATCGGCCGAAGTGCTCCCTGGGGTCGTCGCGCCGGACGGGACTGCCTTGTCCCGCGATGGCGCCTGGCGGGTGCTGTTTGACGACGGCAGCTTTGAGGTGGAGAACACCGCGGACGGGGAGTGCTTTGAGGGCGGGGACGTGGGGAACGCGGCGCATTACGTTCCCTTCCTCTTCCAGCTGCCGGTGGGACACGCGATGCGCGCCGCCGTGCCTCGGTATCTGGCCCTGGTCCGCGAGCGGCTGGCCCACCCGGAGTTCCTCGTCGAGGTAGAGAGCGACTATCTGTGGGGGACCGCCGCGGAGATGAAGGCCAAGGTGGACAAGCACATGGGCGCCTACCACGGGGAGCCCTATGAGCTGCGCCTTTCCGACGGGGGCGGGGCCGTGAACATGGCGGGGTTGCACGCCGTGGAAACGGGAGCAGTCATCGCCGCTGGCTACTATGATCCCACGGGGCAGAACAACTACGGTCGGCTGCTGCTTGTCGCGCGGCTGCGCGCCCTCATGGAGTCTGCGGAGGAGCTGGCACGCTTTGCGGGAAACCAAGTGGTCACCGGCGCTCGGCTCGTCGAGAGCAGCGGCTTCACTGCGCTTGCCGAGCGCATCGAGAGCACGCCTTTGGCCGCGGGTCAGTACGAGCAGAACCCACTGCTCAGTGCGCCGGAGCTTGTCGCCGACGTCGCCGCAACTCTGTCGGTGGGTGAGGAGGCGGCCTGTGCCTACCTGCAGCTTTTGACGCTGATGGAGCCCACGACCAGGAATCTGCGCATCTGGAACGACTGGACCGCGGCGCGGCTCAAGAAGGCATTGGAACCCCTGGTGGAGGCGGGTCTGGTGCTGGAGGCGAAGCGCGCGCGCGCTGGCCGGTCCCACTTTCTGCCTGGTGGCTGGGTCACCCGCAGCGCGCCGAAGCTCCCGTATGAGTCTTGGAAAGCGCCGTTGTACGGGATTGAGGAGGGCAACGGGCCGCTGGATGCGTACCTGCCACTGGAGCCGTTCCACGCGCTGTTTGCCAAGGCGTGGGCCCGGGTCGTGGACGGCGACAAGCCTGACTACGAGGAAGTATGAGCGACGAGACGCGTCAGCAGCTGCCCGCCGAGGATCGATACGCGGACGAGCTGGCCTTTCTGGAGGCCTGGGACCCGGGGGCGCGGCCGCCGGGTTGGCGGCTGACGCCGCGGGCTGCGGTGGCGTTCATCGTCGGGTCCGACCAGAAGCTCACAGCCGACGGGCGCAAACTTCAAATTTCGGAGAAGTACGTCGGGGACAGGGGGCTGGTGGAGCGCTGCGTCGTTACCCTCGCCGGTGAGCGCGGGCTTTTGCTCGTTGGGGAGCCCGGCACCGCCAAATCCATGCTCAGTGAGCTGCTGGCGGCCGCCATCAGTGGAAGTTCGGCGCTGACGGTCCAGGGCACCGCGGGCAGCAATGAGGAGCAGCTGCGGTACGGGTGGAACTACGCGCTGCTCATCGCCCAGGGGCCAACCCCCGATGCGCTGGTCGCCTCGCCGGTCCTCACCGCCATGCGTACAGGGGCGATCGCTCGGGTGGAGGAGGTGACCCGCTGTCTGCCCGAGGTGCAGGACGCGCTGGTTTCGATACT
>CALBXO010000385.1 GCA_937890335.1 uncultured Pseudomonadota bacterium
TCGTAGGCCTGCTCGCGCTGCAGTTCGCCGCCCTCCCCTACACCGCCGCCGCGTTTGCAGCCCTGCAGGAAGGCCGAGGCCACCATGGCGCGCTGCTCGGCGCAGCCGCAGTGTGCGCGGTGCTCCTCTTGCCCGTGACAACCGTCGTCGGCTACCTCTTTCCGGTGCTGGGCAGACTCTATATGCAGCGCGGGCCGCGCGGTCGGGAGATTGGCCGCCTGTACCTCGTCAACACCACGGGGGCGGTCGTGGGGTCGGTCGGAACCACGCTGGCGCTGGTCCCAATGTTGGGCACCGCCTGGAGCTTTCTGACGCTGTTGGGACTGATGGTGGTCTCCGCTGGCATCTACCTATGGCTGGAACGCCCCACAGACCGCCGCGTCCATCTTGCGGCTGCCGGTACCCTGCTTCTCGTCGCCATTGTGGCCGCGCTCGCGCCTGGATGGGGCCCCACCTATCTTGGGCGCGGGGCCGGCTGGGCGGGATCCGCTGGGACCACGGTCCTGTATTTTGAAGAGGGACGAACCTCGACGGTCCTGGTGGAAGACGCGCCCAAAGGGCGCACAATCCGCATCGACGGCAAGCCAGTCGCCAGCACGGTCTACCAGGACAAGGCCAACCAGTACCTGCTCGGACACCTGCCGGCGCTGCTCGCGGACAGACTCGACGCCGCTGTGGTCGTGGGCATGGGGACGGGAATGACCACGGGCGCCCTGGGAGCCCACGGACCGGAACGCCTGGTCCAGGTGGAGTTGGAGCCCGCCGTCGTCGAGGGGGCTCGCCACTTCGCAGACCAGAACCACGGCATCGCAGACAACCCGCATCTGACGTATGTCTTTGACGACGGCTACAACCACCTCAACGGCTGCGGCCCCGTCTACGACGTGATCACCTCGGACCCAATCCAGCCGTTTTTCCGCGGCGCGGCGACGCTCTACTCCACGGAGTACTTCGCGCTGTCGCGGCAGGCGCTGACCCCGGGCGGCGTGATGGCGCATTGGCTCCCCCTCGGCAACCTGGGCGAGCAGGATTTCAAGATGATCGTCCGCTCGTTCACGGACGCGTTCCCCTACGCGCGGATGTATTGGACCGGCGCGTACTCGGACGCGATTCTCGTGGGCCGCGCCTCCCCGTGGAACGGGACGGCGGTCGTTGCCGAGCGCTACCCTGCCGCGGCCGGGGACCTGGCCGAAATCTACATCGACACACCGGAGGAGCTGGCCAGCCTGCTGGTCGCGGACCGAGCCGGGCTCGTGGCGTGGGCCGGGGACGGCGTGCGCAATACCGTGGACTTGCCGCGCCTGGAGTTCACGTCACCCCTGAGCCTGTACGCCGACACACGGACGGCCCGGCTGGCCGACCTGTTGGCACTGCGGCGCAAGCTGGCGCCATCGCAACCGGGGTGGAGAGAGGTCAGCCTGGTTCTGGGGTTCAAGGTGCTGGTGGAGCCGCGCCGAGGACCCGCCGGCAGCGCCGCTTTCCTTCGGCAGGCTGCGGGCTGCCAAGCGGGGATCTGCCCGGCCGCTCGCCGCAGCGGTCTGCTGCGCCGCAATCTCTGGCTGTATGAGATGAAGGCCGCCGATGCCAACCTCGAGCGATACTTCGCCCCGGCCGGCCAGGTGGCCGTGTGGTGGGCGCCAGACTCGAACGCCGGCGCCGCCGATGAACTGGACCTGGAGCGCGCCCTGACCTCCTATGTAGCGACGACCGCCCTGGGCGTCGGCCCGCAGGAAAAGACGTTGCTGCGAGGCCGCCTGGCACGAACTCTGGCCCTGCTGGAACCTGATTCGCGGGGCGCCCAGAAGGTCCGATCGCTCCAAGCCCAGGACCGCGAGGGCGCGGCGCCACCCTGACGCCGACCGTCGTGGGCGAGGCGCGCCAGGCAAGGGGGAGCCCTGGCACCACCGCGCCGCGTGCTATCTCGCCCCGGCACGAGGGACGGCTTGTCGCCGTGGACGCTGGCCTGCGTCAAGAGTCGAGGAGCCCAAACACCACCGGTCGCGACCCCTCGCCGTCCATGTACTCCGTCTTCTCCAAGCGACCCACGGTCTTCAGCGCACGCACAAGAACCTTGCCGCTGTCCGGGTAGGTGCAGACCTCGTTGGCGTCGTTCATGCCGATGGCCAGGTAGACCAGGTCCTCCTCAAATGGGTTGGCAATCTGGTGGGCCTTTCCCGTCCCCGCTGGGCAGGTGATGCAGTCTCCCGGCCCAATCTCGCGCAGGGCGTCGTCGCCGTAGCGGAAGACGCCTCGACCGGACAAGACGTAGAAGACCTCGTCCTCCAGGTGGTGGGCGTGAAACGGGCAGATGGTTCGGCCCGGCGGGCAGCGGGTCATGTTCACCCCCAACCGGCCCAGCCGTTCCGGCATCGACGGTGTCAGCACCTTGTAGTAGCCCCCCCAATGGTCCCCCTCGAGTTCCTCGTGTTCCTCCTGGTCGGCTTGGTTGACGACCGGCGGAGCTTTCGCGTCGGACATGGGTTCCTCCTGGTTTCAAACCTGGACCATCATGCCCACGGGACCTCGGAAGACCAACCCGCGACGTGCTGGGGACGCCCATTTGGTCTGCGGGGCTGGCCGCGGTACCGTCGCCCCATGACGCTGTTCCTGCCCGACGACGACGGCGGGTCCGGGTGGTGGCAACTGCTCCCGCCCGCGCCGCCCACCACGCCGCTCTCCGGTTCGTTGCGCTCCGACGCGGTGGTGCTCGGGGCCGGCTTCACCGGACTCGCAATCGCGCGGACAATCGCGGCGCACCGGCCCGATTGGACCATTACCCTTGTGGACGCCCAGGCTGCCGGCTTCGGCGCCAGCGGCCGCAACTCCGGCTTCGTGGGGGATCTCGCGCACCGGAACCCACGGGTAACCGCCGACGAAACCGCGCGCTTCACGCGGGTCGCGCGGGTCGGAACCGACGAGATCGCGGCCCAGATTGACGCCGCGGGCATCGACTGCCACTGGTCCCACGCAGGCCGTCTGCACGTGGCGCGCGGCCGCACCTCCATGCGCAACCTCGCGCACCTGCTGGAGTTCCTGGCCCAGTATTGCGTGGCGCACACGCCACTCGACGCCAGCGGCATCGCGGACCACATCGGGACCGACTACTACGCGCGCGGGGTCCACCTTCCGGATTCGTACCTCGTGCAGCCCGCGGCCCTCGCCCGCGGGCTTGCAGCGTCCCTGCCCAACAACGTCGCGCTGCACGAGTGCACGCCGGTCACCGCCATCGATGCTGGACCCAAATGGCAGCTGCGCGCGCGACGGGGTGAGATCCACGCGGACCGACTCTACATCGCGTGCGGCGGATTCTCCGGCCTGCTCGGCCTCGGCTGCGAACGCATCGTGCCGCTGCTGACGTTCGGCAGTCTCACGCGCCCGCTGACCGAGGCGGAGGCCGACAACTTTGGGGGACGTCCCGAGTGGGGCCTGGTCTCGGAGGACCGCATGGGCACGAGCCTACGACGTACCCAATACGGTCGGCTGCTCGTCCGAAACTGCGTGCGCTACCGGTCTCCGCCGACCGTCGGCCACGTGGAGGCCGCAATAGCCAACACGCACCGCAAAGCCCTGACCGCCCGCTGGCCCGATCTCGACCTGGACCTGGAGTTCACGTGGGGTGGCGTGATGAGCATGACCCTCAACCAGGGGTTTGTCTTCGGCCAACGCGGCCCGGGGCTGTTTGCCGCCACAGGGTACAACGGGACGGGCGTCGCCATGGGGACCGCGCTGGGCGTGGCGCTGGCCGAGCACAGCCTTGGACTGCGCACGGAGCTGGTGGCCGACGCCCTCGCGCTCCCACCGGCCGGCTGGACGCCCCCGGAGCCGGCCCTCGGCTGGGGCGTTCGCGCGTACACGACCGCTTTACAATGGCGAGCCAGCGGCGACTGACAGGGTCGCCGATATCCACGGGTCCCCGATCGCGCGAAAGGCATCCTGCATCTGGCTGCCGCACTGCTGGGCACAACGCTCAGGTGCGCTCAAAGCCCATGTCCTCCAGGAGAATAACGTGGGTATGGTCGAGACTCTTCGCGTCGTCCAACCTCCGTCGAATCTCCACCAGCAGTGAGCGACTGTCGTGGTGCCGCCCTGCGCGATGGTACGCGTGCGCGGCCCGTATTGCGGTCTCGAGCCACGCCGCCGGCGACTCGCGTACGTCGTCCAGCAGCCCCAGCAGGCGGGTGTCGTCGCCTCCCGAGGCCACGCGCGCCGACTCGATGCAGCGCGGGAGCGCCGCGACGGCCGCGGGATGCGCACACGACGTGTCGACCCCCTCCAGAGTTCGCAGAGCGACCATGGGATCGCCGAGCCGGAGATGGGTGACTCCCACGGCGAAGTCCACCTCGGAGCAAAGCGTCGCAAGTTTCCCCTGCCGCGCGACTGTGCCGGCATCCGCCAGCAGGTCCAGCGCCTCGTGGAACTCCCCCGCGTCGCGCTTCAGAGTCGCCAGCCGGTACAGTCCCCCTGAGAGCAGCGAGGGGTCGCCCGAACGGCGCCCCTCGGCGACCTCCGCCTCAAAGGCAACACGGGCTCCCTGCGCATCGCCCTTCAGTTGCAGCAGGGATCCGAGCCAGCCCTGGCAGGTCGCCACCGTCGCCGGTCTCCCCGTCAGGCGGGCGTAGTGAAGGGCCTGGCGGTAGCGGTGGTCCGCTGCGGCACGGTTGCCGGCCACAAACGCGAGGTAGCCGTAGCCGCCCCATGCGCCTGAGAGAATGAACGGGGAAGCCCCCTTCGCGAGCGCCGGCAGATGCGTCGCGAACTCCTGGTCCGCGGCGTCGAGTTCGCCGCGTTGCACCATCATCAGGGCGCGGCCCGTCGAGTAGCGGGCGACGCGCACCGGGTCTGCCGCACGCGCCGCGAGGTCGCGCGCCTGTGTCCAATAATCGTACGCCGCATCCGGGTCGCCCAGCCGCAGCCGAACGCCGCCGAGGGTCGCGCACATCGTGCTTGACAGGTCCCAGCGCTCCGCCTGCGTGGCGGCGTCCAGGGCGTCGACGAGCACCTCCTCCCCAAGGTCGCATCGGCGCATATACCCCTCTGGGTCCAGGTGCCAGATGACGTCCGCGAGAAGGTGCGAGGCGTCCGGCCAACGCGCCATTCCCATGCGCAGGAGCGACCCCACGCCCTGGCCATCCCCACGGTCGAGCAGGCCCACGGTCGCAGCCCGAAGAAGTCTCCTGCCGGTACAGCGGCGGTCCTCCGTCTCCACGGCAGCCAGGACCTCGTCGAGGTGGCGACGCAGCTCGCCGCGGTCCTCAAGGTCACCGGCGCTGACGGAGACGAGAAACTCTGTGGCGCCAAATCGAGAAAACCAGTCCGCGTGCCGTCGTGTGCCCTGCAGCCGCATCTCGGCAAACTCGGATTGGCGTCGAACAAAGGCGGCCACGGGAACAAGGAGGCGCCAAACTGTGTTCGCGGACGACCCGCCGTTCTGGACGAGACTGGCGTCGACGAGGTCGAGGAAGGTTTCGAGCGAGTCCAACAGCAATGACTCATCCATCACTGCCTCGAGGTCCTCGAGCGCAACCCCCGGGGTGACGAAGATCTCATCGGCCCGG
>CALBXO010000386.1 GCA_937890335.1 uncultured Pseudomonadota bacterium
GCCACAGCCCTGTGGAGAGAATGGTTCCAGACGGGTGCCGCGCTTTCACAAAGGCGTGCAGCTGCTCGTCGGCCCACCATTCCACCGCGACGAAACCGGCAGTAATCACCGCGGCCACCACCTCCAGAACACCGAGATCA
The DNA here is from genome assembly GCA_937890335.1 of uncultured Pseudomonadota bacterium. Classification (GTDB taxonomy): domain Bacteria; phylum Myxococcota_A; class Bradymonadia; order Bradymonadales; genus CALBXO01. The sequence goes on from CALBXO010000386.1 coordinate 141, forward strand.
TGCGGCGTGGGGCGCGTGACCATGGCGTACAGGGGCAGGGTGCCGGCGAAGACCAGCAAGGTCGGCATCAAGTGGATTCCTCCCGCGCTGACGAGCAGGAAGGCGCGTCCGGTCTGCTCCTTGAGTTGGTCGTACCGCCAGTCCTGGCGGTGGATGCCAGGCCAGCCGCGGTAGAAGTTGGCGGTCAGTCGGACGGACCACACGGTCACCACGGCCAGCCAGATCAGGGTCGATGCGCTGAAGCTGCCGCCCTGCGCGGCCCAATGGACGAGCAGGAGCGGGGGCGCGAGACTCCAATACGGGTCGTACATGCTGTGGTTGCCGGTGCCAGCGCTGAACCCGAACACAGCGATTGTGGCCGCAATGTCAGCAACGAGCGCAGCCCAGAGCTGGGTGTGCTCGGCGGGCAAGAGGCCCGCCTGGTGAAGTCCGACGGCTGTCGCCGCGGCGACGAGGCAGGCGGCCCCATACGCCACCAAGGTCCACACGACTCCGACGGACTTCTCGTTCATTGGCACACATTGTTTCCCGTTCGAGCAAGGTCGGGATACTACTGGATCAAGCTGCCGGGAGAGTGCCATGAGTTCGCCGTGGAAGTCGCGCATCGGCCTGAGCCTTCAGGCCCGGGTAAACATCGTTCTGGGCGGAATCTTCTTCGTCGGGTTGTGCCTGGCGCTGCTCAGTTCCCTCCGTGAAGAATATGCGGCCGCCGAGGCAGACGTGTTGCGGGACGCGCACCTGGTGCTGGACTTCATGGACGTGACGCGCGCGTACACGAACGAGGAGGTCAAGGGCCATATCCCCGTCGTGGACGGGGCGAGCTTCCCCAAGCCGGTGGTGCCCAGTTTTGCGTCGCGTCGCGTCGGCGAGCGGCTGCTCGCCTTGGAGTAGTACGAGGACCTCTCTCTTCACGAGGTGTCCCCCAACCCGATGAACCCATCCAACCTGCCCGACACGTTCGAGGTGGGCCTCCTGAATCGTTTCAAAGGGGACCTGCAACCGGAGTTCACCGGTCGTGTGGAGAACGATGCCGGCGGCGAGGACATCTACGTCGCGCGGCCGATCATTCTGGAGGATGAGAGCTGCCTGAGTTGTCACGGCGCAGCAGACGGCGCGCGGACGGATCTCGCTGCGGCCTACGGTGAGGTGAGCGGCCGAAATTGGAAGCTCAACGAGCTGGTGGGTATCCAGGTCGTGCGGGCACCCATCGAGCCGGCGCTGGTGCAGGCCAACCATCGCGTGCTCCGCGTCGGCGTGGCCCTTTGCAGCATCTTCGCGTTGATGGCGTTCGCTCTGAATCTGTTGCTGCGCCGCTACTTTTTGGCCCCGCTGCGGGACCTGACCTCGGCCGCGGAGCGCATGAGCACAGGCGAGCGCCTGGAGATCATCAAGGGCGAGGAGAACGGAGAAGAGCTCCGATCGCTGGCCCAGGCGCTGACCCGCTTGCGGCTCAGCGTGGACAAGGCCATCGCGCTGGCGGAGCGACCGGGCCGCGGCAAGGACAGGACGGAGGAGCTTCGGATGAGCATCCCATCGCCGCCTCCGCGGCCGGAAGGCGAGGTCTGAGATGCGCGTCAATCTGTTTATGCTGGGGCTGGGCGCGCTCAGTGGCCTGGCCTACGCGATTCTGTATGAGTCGCCCACCTGGAAAAACGGGCTCGGGTTGTGGGTCCTCCTTGTCATCGCGGCGACCTGCGCCGGCGTGATCGTCGTGCGCCTGATCTCGTGGGCGACCATCGATGTCGCGATGCGGGCCTCCGGGCGACAGCCGAGCAAGCTGCTCCGCTTGCTGGTGGACGCATTTCTGTACGGGCTCGCCGCAGCGGTCGTCATCAAGGTCGTGGCTGGCGTGGACATCAGCCTGCTCGTCGCCGGATCTGCGGTCATCACGGCGGTCTTGGGGTTTGCGCTCCAGGCGACACTCGAGAACCTGTTCTCCGGCGTCGCGATCCAGCTTGAGCAGCCGTTCGCCATCGGCGATTTTGTGCGCGTGGGGGATGTGATTGGGCAGGTGGAGACCGTCACGTGGCGAGCCACCCACCTGCGCACGGACACCAAGAGCCGGTTGGTCATCCCGAACTCACAGCTCAGCTCGGGTGCGGTAGAGATTCTGCGCAGCGACGACGTGCGCGCGGCGCGTGAGATTGAGATCCACGTGCCCTCCGGAGCGCCTCCAGGGTTTGTCAGCCGGCTCATCGCACGCGTTCTGGACGAGGTGCCCAACGTCGCTGACGACCCGGCGCCGGAGGTCGATGCCCGCAGGTTCCACGCGCGGCAGGACGCCATCGTCTACGAGATCTCCTACGTGCCAGTGGACTTCTGGGAGTGGGAGGCGACGGAGGGAACCATCAACGAGCGCGTGTGGTACGCCTTGGCGCGCCACGGGATCTCCATGTCGTTGTCCGGGGTGAACCCCCGGACCGAAGATGGACCGGCGGCGCGATCCAGCCGGGCTGAGATCGTGGAGCTCCTGCACTCGGTGCCGATTCTGTCGACGCTCGATGAGGCTGCGCGGCACGTGCTCGCGGAGAACTCCACGTTCATGCCCTACACGGACGGGGAGGTTGTTCGCCCCAACCCCGCGGACTCGTTGCAGATTGTGATTCGAGGAACGATCGAGCAATACGGTCGGATGACGGCGCACACCGAGGGGCGCTTTGCCGGAGATCGGCTGGCGGGCCTGCGCGCGAACTGGGACCCGGCCTATCTCGCGGAGTTGACCAAGTCTCTGGCTCCGCACGTGGGCCCGGTCGCCAAGCTGTTGGTGCGGCGCGTGGCCCTGAAGACGACAGATACGTGGGTCCTCTACAGCGAACTTGCCCACGAGATCGCGGACGAGGACGCGCGCAAGGAGTTCATGGCTGGGGCTCCGGACGGCCCGTCGTGCGAGCTTCACCGCGGCGATTGTTTTCACGAGTTCCCCTGCTTCTTTGGGATGAACCCGCAGTACGACACGGCGTGGGCTGGGACAGGCGCCGATGTGGTCGAGATACCGTCCAGCGCGTTCCGCACGGTGATGCGTCAGAACCCCGCCGCCATCTCGCCTCTGGCCCAGGCCATCCACATGGTGCTGTGGGCCCCGACGGACGTCGATTGGGCACCCGAGATGGCAAGTTGGTCCGCCGGGAAGGTAGAGATGCGGCTGCGCGAACGCTTCCTGGTCCCCTCGGGCACCACGGGCGAGCACGATATGCGCTGGATCCAGGCGAACGCTCCGTCAAGTCAGTGACGCGCGCCGCCGCCGCGAAGGTACGGACTCAGCCCCTGTCCTCGGGGGGGGCGGTGTCCGGTTTGGTGTCGTGGAATTTGTGGTAGTCGATCATCATCCGGCCGTCGGGGAGCTCGTGGATGATGTCCACGAAGCGCGCCTCCAGCTCAATGTCCTGCACATCGTAGAGTTGGCGGGCGTAGTTGGTCTGTCCGTAGGTTCCGTCGTGACCCATGAGCGTCACAATCATCGACCGGATGGGTGAGGGATGGGCGGCCAGGTCCAGCTTGTAGAGCGGGCTGTCCTCGTCGATGGGATGCATCACCGTCCAGGTCATCACGAACATGGGTGTCCGGTGGCGCGTGACTTTCAGGTCGTGCAGCCGCTGAAGGTGGTGGCCTTCGGGGGTGAGTTCCTCCAACAGCACCGTGAATGTGAGCCGAGCGTCGACGATGTCGTTGCCGCGAGTGTTCCCTACGCGGAAGACCAGATGGGGCACGCCGCCCATCTTGGTGACAACGATCTTGCTGCTGAACAGGATGCCCGCGTTGGGCCGGCTGAGCTTGGCAAAGACCAGCCCGGTCATGACCGCCACGCCCACGATGCCCACGGCCGCCTCGATGGTGACCAGCGCGTGGATGTACGTCGACTGCGGTGACATCGTGCCGTAGCCGATGGTCGTCATCGTCTGAACGCTGAAGTGGAAGGCGTCCAGGAATGTGTTCTCCGTGCCCATCGCCGAGATGCCAGCCGGGTCCAGCACATACAGCGCGGCAAAGAAGATGTTGGATGCGACGAAGACGACGGTGAACACTGCCACCACGCGCCACCAGCTCCCCTCGATGAAGTAGAAGTAGAGGTCGCGGCGAAGATCGGCGGGCGTGCCCTTGCGCACCGTGCGGCTCAGATCGCGCCGTGGCCGAGCCGCGTGGTCCCCGCTGCGCACTTCCTCGGCGTACTTATCGGCCGTGCTGATGGAGCCGTGTTCGCTGTGCTCGTTCTCCTCCCACGGCGCCATCATCATGTCGAACAGGACGTTTCCGACCGCGACAGCGCTCACCAGCACGAGGAACATGCCGCCGCTCATCGTGCCGCCCGCCGCGCCGAGGGCGATGAGGAAGATCCCGGAGACGGCCCGCACGTTGACGCGCGCTCGGTCGCTGAGTTCCGCCTGTTTTCGTTCTGTGACTGAATCGATGGCGGCCACCGCGAGGTATACGGCGGCCAGGGATCCTACGAGCAGGTAGCGGTAGCCGTCCGGCGCGGGGCTGTCCCAGTTGAAATAGACCGCCTTTTTGATGGCTACGCCGGTCGCGGTGACCGCAATCTGGAGCGGGACGTGCGAGTAGAGCCAGACGATCCACTTGCCGGGGCCCTCACGGACCTCAGCGCCGGCCACGTCGTCAAAATAGATCCACCAGATCCCACAGGTGATGAGCAGCACAATGCCGCCGTCGAGGTAGAGGGACATGCCCTCCTGTTGCATCGCCAGCTCGGAGAGTACCTTCACAAACGACTCACCGAGCACGATGATCGTCAGCAGCCCATAGCGCTCGCCGAGGTGCTCGAAGTCGATGGGAAACTCTTCCGAAAGCGCGCGCGATCGCCGGTTGAGCGGTCCGGCAAGGATCGCCAATGTGGCCGCGCCGCACAGGATTGCGCCGATGGGCAGGGGCAGGACGTCCATGGACATTGCCGTGCCGGTGGCGAGCCAGATGGCGCTGCCGATGGCGAAGACCAGACCCCAATAACGGGCGTAGTCGCGACCGTGGGGTTCCTGCAGGTAGGCCCGCAGGTACATGAGGGCCACCATTCCCTGGGCGATGCCGGCCCAGATGGCGAACGGGAAGAAGTCCCCGTCCAGCACGCCCGGCGCGCTGATCGCCATGCCACCGACGGCCGCCATCTGCGCGAGCACCATGGCGCGGTGCAGGAAGTCGTCTACCGAGTAGCGATTCTCAAAGAACGTGAAGCCGGTCCAGCTGATCCACAGCGGCACGAACATGCCCGCGAACAGGGCAACGCCCCCGGGGGTGATGTGGTGGCTCAGACCATTGCCGAGCTGGATGAACGCCGCGACGAAGATGAGGTCGTAGAAGAGCTCAAGCCAGGTGACTTTCTTCTCGACTCCGAGTGTCGGCGAATGGAGGAGGGGACGGTGGAACCAGCGGTTGCGCATGGGCACGCATCCTACACGACGGTGCGGCCCTGCGCAGCGAATGCGTCAGTCGTTGACGATACGGACCCGCATCTGTTTGGTCCCGAGGGCGTAGGCCTCGGAGATGGGGACAGCGCCAACAAAGATGTCGATCTCGTTGCCGTCGATGCCGCCGCCGGTATCGTTGGCGAGGAATTCACCCCGGTCCTCGTAGCCCTCGATCACCACGCGGCTGCCGAGGGGGATGACGCTCGGGTCCACGGCGATGGTCTTCCAGGGATCGGGCCGGCCCTTCTTGCCGCCGATGCCGTAGGCGTAGCGTCCATCGCCCACGTACATGATGTGTTTGCCGTTGTCCGCCAGGCCCGTGCCCTGCATCCGGATGCCGAACGGCGAACCGAGGAACGACTCTCTGTACTTCTCCTCGGGGTCCAGACCGGGCGCGGAGACCTTGGGAGAGTCGGTATGTTTCGGGTCCGACTCCATGGCGAAGGTATAGTGGGTGATCTTGAACTTGCTGGGCAGCCAGTTCCCGGCCTGCGCGGGTTGCCTGGCGGTCTCTGCCACCGGGATGGTGAGTTTCTGGCCGACGCGCAGCGACGCCGGGTCCGTGATGCCATTGCGCTCGGCGAGGACCTGCCAGCCGCCGTCCACCCCGTAGGTCCTCGCGATTTTTGACAAGGTGTCGCCGGATTTCACCACATAGGTGATCGTTCCTCCGTCCGACTGCGCCCCCTGGACGAGCTGCTGTCCCTGGGCCTGGCGCACGTCGCGGCGCCCCCCCACGCGGGCCCCCGCGCCCGCGCCAACGCCCCCGGCTGAGGCACCGCTCTGCTTGGCGGTCTGGCTTTGCTTTGGCATCCTCTCAAAGTGACGAAATCAACGACATGGGTCAACGCTCGTCGATGGCCTGGGGACGCCCGCGGCGAACTGGCCGCACAGACGCGCCGTTGCGCAGCGGGCACAGAGGGTCAGATTCACAGGAACCGAGCGGAAGAACCGATGAAGACACCATGAGGGACGACGACATACCCTTGGGACCCTTCCGCCTGCTCCGATCGATTGGCGCGGGCGGCATGGGGCAGGTGTGGGCGGGTCGGCATCGGGGCAGCGGCTTGTCCGTGGCCGTGAAGGTGGCGAAGCTCGAGAGCTTCGGCGACCGCGACGCGCAAGCGGACTTCGTACATGAGGCCAGGGCGATGGCGTCGCTGACGCATCCCGGCATCGTGACGGTGCTCGACATCGGGACCGTGGCGCCTGAGACGGAGCAAGCCAGCCGTGGCGCGCTGCAAGCCGGCGCTCCCTACATCGCGATGGAGTGCTGCGACGGCTCGCTGGCCAACATTGCCCTGCCGCTGGGCTGGCAGTCTGCGGTGGCGGTGCTGTTGGCGGTGCTGGACCCCCTGGCCCACGCCCACGCGCGCGGCGTCCTGCACCGGGACCTGAAGCCGGGCAACATCTTGCTCCGACACAACGCGGAGGGCGCCTCGCTGTGCCTGGCGGATTTTGGCATCGCAGATCTGTCCACTGAGCTTGCGCGGACCGGGGTCGTCGCGACGGTGGCGGGGACCCCATCCTTCATGCCCTCGGAGCAATGGGCCGGCCGGTTTCGCGAGTTTGGGCCGTGGACCGATGTCTATGCGGTGGGGTGCATCGCGTGGCGGCTACTGACACGGACCGGCCCTGTTCAGGCGGCTCATTTTGCACAAATGATGGCCTATCATTCCGGCGTCGGGGAGCCGGCTCGGTTGCCGCAGGACCTCGATGTTCCCGCTGCTTTGCGGCAGTGGGTCGAACGCTGCGTGGATCGCTCTCCCTGGGCGCGGTTTGCCACCGCCGCGATCGCTGCGCGCCAGCTCCGCCTGGCCGTCGCTGGAGTCTGGGACCCTGCCACGCTGCTCCCAAGACTGGCCGAGCCGAACGCCGGCGAGGGGCCGCTGCGGCGTGCCGGCGGTTGCGAGGCCACCGTCGTCGCCGTCGAAGTCCAGGACACGGTCATTACGGGCACCGGCCACCTGGCGCGCCGCCCGGCGGTAGTGAACCCGGCTTTGATCGAGGCCGGCCTCTCCCTGTTTGGCCTCCGGGAGCGCCCAGTGGCCGGTCGCGCGTCGGAGCGGCAGGCTCTGCTGGATCAGCTCGACAGCTGCGTGACGGAGGGGCGCACGAAGGTCGTCATCCTCCGCGGCGCCAGCGGCGTCGGGAAGAGCCGGCTGGCACGCTGGTTGTGCGAACACGCCGTAGAGACCGGTGTGGGTACGGACTTCCGCTTGTTCTATCCGGAGGGTGGGGCTGGAACGGATGCTCTGGCTCGTGCGCTGGGACGCGCCTTGCGCGCCGGCGGACTTCCCTACGCCGAGGCGGTCGAACATTGCGCAGCGCGGTTGGTCGCCCGTGGGTGTCCGGACCATGTGGCGCGGTCGGCGGCCCATTTTGTCGCCTCAACGCTCACCCAGGCGGACGGGAACGCGCCACGTGGCTCAGGGCGGCACGCGTCGTTGCTACAGGCGGCGGTCGCCGTCGCTGGCTCGACCCTGCCGGTGTTCTGGCTCGACGATGTGCAGTGGGCCGGCGAGGCCGCCGCGATCTTCGACGCGCTTCGTGCGTTGGGCCCACCGGCCCTTCTGGTGATGACCGCACAGGAGGAGGCGCTGCGCCAGGACGCCGACCAGCTGTTGTGGCTGGAGGAGTGCGCGGCCCGCGGGGAGACAGAGCAGATTGAAATCTCGCCACTGCCCGCCGCCGACCATCGCCTGGCTGTCGCGGCGCTCCTGCCGTTTGCGCCTGCTCTCCTGCAATCGCTCGCGGATCGAACCATAGGAAATCCTCTGTTCGCGGCGGAGGTGGTCGCCGATTGGGTGGCCCGCGGCGAGCTCGAACTGGGCGAGGACGGCTTCCAACTCACTTCGGAGGAGGCGCACTCAAGGCTGCCCGACTCTCTGGCTGCGGCGTGGCGCACACATCTGCAACGCTGGCTGGCAGAGCTCGCGCCTGAGGGGGCGGATGCGTTTTTTACTGCGGTCGTACTGGGGCTGCGCGTGGATCGCCGTGAGTGGGAGCGGGCGGTGTCGTCAGAGGTTGCGACGGCGGTCACAGATGGGCTCCTCGCCGCGGGCTTTGCCGGGCCCACAGACGATGGGCTGGCGTTCTGTCACGCGATTCTGCGCGAAACCGCGCTCACGATCGGGGGAGAACTGGGCGCGCTCAACGCGGCCCATGCGGCCGCGGCCTCGGCGTTGGCACAAGATCCACGGCCGGATGTTGAGATGCGGTGCGGCCGGCATCTTGAAGCCGCCGACCGGCCTGCCGAGGCCCACGAAGCGTACGTGCGGGCGGCGCTGCACTGGCTTCAGCGTGTGCGGATCCCCGACAGCCTGCGTGCCAGCCGGGCTGCGCAGCGCCTGCGGGGGCAGCTCGATCTCGCGGGCACGGCCGCAGAGCTCTGCACCCAATCCAGGGCAGAGGAGGAGATGGGGTTCCCCGACCGGGCGCTCGACTTTCTCGAACAAGCGATCGCCGTCGACCCGGAAGACATGCTCATTCAGGCCAAGCGGGCGAATCACATCTCGCGCTGGCTCGGCAGGCACCACGAAGCGCTGGCGCTGACAAGGGCCATCGCGGCTGCCGCCGCCGCCGCCGGCGACGCCGATCTGGTCGCTGCTGCGGATTACGGCGAGGCTGAGATTCTGACGCGGCTTGGCCGGCACCCAGACGCGGGCCACGCGGCGCGCAGGGCGGCCCGGCACAGCACGTACAACGTCGCGTGGGCGGCGGCCCACCTCGAGGCCGAGTGCTGGTTGAATTCGGGAGACGCGGCGCGATCCCAGGCCATTGCCGAGGCGCTGATCCCTGAGGCTTCTGCGCGCAGTGACGCCTACCGTCTTGGCGCGTCCATCGCGGTACTCGGCCAGGCGCATCTGGTGCAGCGGGCGTACATCAACGCGCGTCAGAACCTCAGACAGGCGATTGCGCTGCACGACTCCCTGCACCTGAACTCCGTGGGCAAGGAGCGGTGCGGCCTCGCGCTGGCCGAGATGGCTCTGGGGAACTACGACGCCGCGCGGGAGGAGCTGGCCCTGGCGGGCACGACGTTTGGGCCCGGTGCCCACGCGTGGAGCCAGCTGATCGAGCTCGCCCTGAACATGGCAGAGGGAACGCCCACGCCCTGGCCGCAGCGGCTGCTCGATGAGGTACCCAACGATTGGGCTCTCGCCTGGCTCCAGGAGACCGCCGCGGCCCACGCGCTGCGCCACACCTGGATTCCGACGGGGCGCGGGGAGATCCAGCGCCGGGCCGAGGCGGCACGCCGGCTTTGGGGTGAGCTTGGCTACAGCCAGCGTGCGCAGCCGGTCGTGGTCGGCGCCCGCTGAGTTCAGGGGGCGGCCGTCCTGGGCGGGGTCCCCACCACTTCCGGGAGGGGGCGGCCATCCAGTTCGTTTGGATCGTAGGGCTGGCCCAGCAGGGTCAAGAGCGTCGGCACCACGTCAATGTTCCGGGCAGTGTGCACCTGCCCCTTGGCGATGCCCGTGCCGGAGAATGCGACGGTGGACCAGGACTCGTCCTTGGTGAGCCCGCCGTGCTTGCTGGCGGACTTCTCCCCGTCGACGAGGTCCCCGATTGAGATGAACGGGGCGGCCGAGACGTAGAGGTCTGGCGCCCGGTCCACGACGTCAAACGCCTGGAACAGCATCACGGGCCCGTCCGGAGCCTCGGTCTCGCAGGTCGCCAATTGCCATTTGTCGGCGTGGTGGAACTGTCCGTCCACCAGGGCTTTGACACGCTCATCTGTGGCGTAGCCCAGCGGATCCACACCGTTGATCACGGCGTAGCGATAGGAGGACCGGGTGGCCGCCGTCCCGTCGCGCTCGATCGTCGCCTCGCCGTCGGGCCCGTACACATGCACGACCCCTTTGGCCCAGTCTTTGGCCAGCATGAACTTGACCGCGTCTCGCCAGGCGATCCCGGCACCGACGACGTCGATTCGTTGTCCGTGGAAGGGGTAGTCGCGGATCATCTCCAACGTGGGACGTTTGGACCAGTCGAGCTTCGCGACCGCCTCTCCGTCCTCGGCCAGGATGGGCGTGGGGAGGTAGATCAGGGCGTGTCCCTCGCCGGCGGCCAGCACAATCTCCTTGCTCCGGAAGTCGTCGGGGACGTCGCCTTTGAGTTTGATGCCAAACAGCTCGGTCCACGCCTTGTCGAGCACCTTGGCGCCCCGATCGTTCCGGACGAATTTGTCGATGGAGTAGACCTCCCGGATGTCCTGGTGGCCGTGGTCGCTGACAATGGCGATGTAGCGCTTCACCGGCCTGCCAATGGCCTCTTCACGCTCGTCCATGGTCTTCTGGAACACGGAGACGGCCTCGCCTATCAGATCGTCGATGGCCTTGTAGTGCGCGTCCATGTCGGGGTGCGTGGCCCCGAGTCCGTGCTCCATATGGTCAAACCATCCGTTGTAGACGACGGTCATCCTGGCAGGGCGCTCCCCGGTGAGCTTGCGCTTGAGTTTGCGCATGCCGACCTGAACCTTGCCGCGGTACTCGATGGGCTTGTAGTTGAGGTTCCAGACGAAGGTGACGACGGAGTCTGCGCCGCGGCTGAGCGCGGGGCCGATGGCCAGGGTGTCGTTGGGCCCGTCAAAGTGCTCCCAGACCGTCTTCACGTCTTTGGACAGCCAGTCGTTCCAGTCAAAGGCCTCCAGCGCCACGTAGAGCACTGGGTAGCGCTGCTGGACCCGGTCAAAGAAGTACAGCGAGGGGATCCCGTGGCGACCGGGCACCGCGCCTGTAAGGGCGGAGGGGAGCCCCGCGCCGGTGATGGTGGGGAACACGGAGGTCGCGTGGTCCACCCAGACCCCGTCGTCCATGAAGATGCGTTTGACGTTGGGTAGCTTCCCGTCGTCGGCGTACTGCTTCCACGTGTCCCCCTTGGCACCGTCAATGACGATGAGGAGGGCGTAGGACTCATTGTCCGTCGCCTCGGGGGGCGTGTTCAACAGGAACCAGGCCAGGCCCACAAGGCCGATGATCGGGACGCCGTATTGGATGGCGCGGCGGGCTTTTTGCTTCATGCGCCCAGCTTACCCCGAGCGCATCACGCGACCAAAAACGCCAAACGGCGCGGGGGGAGAACCCGCGCCGTTCGCCGTGTGAGCGGGCACGCCGCTGACGGTCGGGCCCTATTGGTCGCCGCCCTTGTCCTCTTCGGCTGCCTTCTCTTCGGCCGCCTTCTTCTCTTCGGCCGCCTTCTCTTCGGCTGCCTTCTCTTCGGCGGCCTTCTTCTCCGCTTCGGCCGCCTTCATGGCGTCCAGCTCCTTGCGCAGCTCCGCAGCTTCCGCCTCCTTGTCGGCGGCCTTCTTCTCAGCGGCGCCGGTCTTGGCCTTCTCCGCATTGACCGCCTCCTCCACCATCGGGGAGGGCAGCGTATTGCGCTCCAGGAAGGTGTACTGGAACGTGAGCAGCAGGTTGTTCTGGACCTGGACTGCGTCGATGAGCTGCGGGTCCTTGAGGATCTTCAGCGTGTAGTTGATCGACATCCACTCAAAGATTCCGAAGTTGACGCCGGCGGCGAGGCCGACCTTGGTGAGGTCCACCGGGGTGCGGTCGGTCTTGTCGTTGTTGAGAAACGGAACGAGGACACTACCGCCCACGTTGTAGCTGACGCGCTTGCCCTCGAACTTGCCCTTGGCCCCTACAAAGAGCTCGACGCCCGCCTGGTAGACATCCTGGAGCTCGGTCACGTCTACCTCCGGAGTCGCGTCGTCGTCCTCGAGGACCAGGACGCCGTCTGCGAAGGT
>CALBXO010000387.1 GCA_937890335.1 uncultured Pseudomonadota bacterium
TCAGCGCCGAGTGGTGGTCGTACAGCACCGCAAGGGCCTGGTTGTCGCCCCCCGCGATGCGCACCATAAGCGCTCGGTCTCGATCGTTATCAGTCGTCAAACGGGTCACCGGAATGGTTGTCGCATGACCGTACGCGGGGCTCGAATACAAGGTCAATCCTCCTCACACACGGTGACTACGAATGCGACGCGGAATCGGATCGATCTGTCGAACAATTTTCCGCCTCGCCTCGATTGGGTCGGCGGCGCCTGGAGGCGGGGGCGAGGGACTGCTAGACTCCGGCCATGTCGATGCGGCCTGAAATTCTGCTTGCGCTCGCGTTCCTGGCTCTCGCCGCCTGCTCCGACGAAGCCTCGACGGCGACGGCGTCCGGGGATGCAGGCCGGGACCTGGCCGGTGATGTTTCCGACGGCGCAGGCGCAACGGACGCCACGGAGGATCCACAGACGGACCCGGCGGACGTGGGCGGGGACACCGCTGACGCCACACCCGACGTAGGCCTTGGCGACACCCGCGAGGACGGCGGTGACGCGGCGGACGCAGACCCCGCGGACGCGGCCGACGCTGTTCCTGACGACGTGGCCGACTCCGACAGCGGCGACGCGGCCGACACAGACACGCAAGACGCAGACCCAGACGCGGACCTGCCCGACGGCCCACGCGGGACATGGCAGGCCGCCGCCCCGCTCGCCCGCGGACCACGACAAGAAACCGCTGTCGTCGCGCTGGGCGGCGAGATCTATGTGCTGGGGGGATTCAACGACGCGGCCGCCGTTGTGCCCACGGTCGAAGCCTACGACCCGGAGACAAACACGTGGCGCGACCGGGCCGACCTCCCCGTGCGGCTCCATCACGCCAACGCCGCCGTCGTCGGCAACAACATCTGGATCGTGGGCTTCCTCACCGGTGGCAGGTTTACGCCCGACGGGCGAATCTACCGCTACGACGCTGCGCAAGATTCCTGGAGCGAGCAGGGTCGCATGCCGGAAGGCACGGACCGCGGAGCGTCCGCCGTCGGTGTGCTGCGCGGACGAATCTACGTCGCCGGCGGGCTGCGCGGCGGCGCGGTCTCCGACTTCTCCGCGTTCGACCCTGAAAGTGGCGAGTGGGAGACCTTGCCACCCCTCCCGCGAAACGCGGATCACATCGTGGGCGGCGCCGTTGGCGGCGTGTTCTACGCCGTGGGTGGCCGCAACCGCGCAATCTCGACGCACACCGCGCAGCTCTGGGCCTTTGACCCCGACGTGGGCAGCTGGGCGGCGCGCCCCGACATGCCCACCTCCCGCGCAGGCCACGCAGCGGCCGTGCTGGACGGTGGCCTGTATGTCTTTGGGGGCGAGGGGTTCCCCGACCACCCCAGCCAGGTGCACGACCACGCCGAAGTCTTTGAACCCGCGACCGGCCGCTGGCGCGTCCTCACCCCCATTCCCACCCGTCGCCACGGCACCGGCGCAGCCTCCCTGGGCGGCCGCATCTACCTGCCCGGCGGGGCGGACGTCATCGCGTTCAACGCCACCGACGCCAACGAGGTCTTCACGCCATGACCCGGCACGCCCTGCGCTCGGTCGCGGCCATGGGAACGCTGGCGCTCGCCCTGACGGGTTGCGGGCGGTGTACCAGCCCCACGCAGACACCGTCCCCCGCTGCCGCCCCCGACGTGGCGACGGAGACCACCAGCGCGCCCGCGCAAGAAGCCGCGGTGAAGAGCACCGAGCTGACCTACGTATTGGACTCCGCCCGCAGCAAGATGCGCATGCGCCGGGCAGCCCATGAGGTGGAGAAACCGCTGGAGTTCACAGGGGTTTCGGGAACCGCGACAGTCGACGGCGGCAGGCTCAAGCGCGTGAACGTCCAGGTTGATCTGCGCACGCTGACGGGGGACGAGCGGGTCACCGACCTCAAGGACGTGGACTGGCTCAACGTGGCCGACTTCCCCACCGCGACCTTCACCACGACCCTCGTGGACGACCGCACCACGGGCGAGGACAGCCACCAATTGGGCGGCCTGATCGAGCTGCACGGGCAGCCGCTGGACTACGGTTTCCCCGCGAACGTCGCCATCACCGAGACCGAGGTGCAAGGCTCGGCGGAGATCTACCTGGACGCCAGGCGTTTTGGCGTGCCGCAGACAGAAGACACGGTCTACACGGTCAACGCAGACCTCGTCTTTGTGCGCCCGGCCCCATGACCGCGCTGCTGTTGGTCGCGCACGGGGACCCGGACAACGCTGCGTCCAGCGCGGCGGCGCGGGCCACAGCGCGGACCCTGGAGGCGCTCGGATGCTTTGACCCAGTGCGCGTTGGGACCCTCAAAGAGCAGCCCGACGCCGCGGAGATTCTGCGCGGCCTCGCGGGCCGGGACGTGTGGGTGGTGCCGTACTTCATGGCCGAGGGCTGGTTCACCGGTACTGTGCTCCCCAGGGTCCTGGACACCGCGGGCGTTTCCTACCGGCAACTGCCGGCCATCGGAACGGCGCACGGGATCGACGACGCCGTCGTCGAGCGCGCGCGGCAGGTAGCACACGACCCAGCGCACAGCACCCTCGCCCTGCTCGGACACGGCACAAGACGGTCGGCGACCTCGCGGGACACGACCTTGGCCTGTGCCCAGAGGCTGTCGCGCCGTGGCCTCTACGCCGAGGTCCTGACCGCCTTCACGGATGACGATCCCGGTTTGGACACCCTGGACGCGCGGGTCACCTCGCCTACTGTCGTGGCCGTTCCCTTCTTTGCCGGCGAGGGCTTCCACCCATCTGCGCTGCGCGACTCCATCTCGGTATCTGCGGGACGCACGCTGCTCCTCGCGTCCTCTGCGGGCAGCTCACCTCTCGTCGCTCAGCTTGTGGTCGATATGGTGGCGCACCACAGGAAGGCTCCCCGCGCGGACGCCTCGCGCTAAACCAGCCGCGGTGGGACGAGCTATGGCCGCAGCCCACCGATGCAGTACACTGCGCGGCGAGCCCGAAGCGTTGCCCGTAAAAGGAGCCCGAATGTCCCACCAGCACCTCCAGGTCGGAGACGAGTACTCCGTGGCCACTGACCTCTACCAGCTGACCATGATGTACGCGTACTTCACCGCAGACATGGACACGGAGGCGACGTTCGAATACTTCGTCCGGCGGTTGCCCAAAAACCGGAGATTCCTGCTGTTCTGCGGCCTGGAGCAAGCCCTCGCGGCGCTCCGGGACATGCGGTTCAGCGGCGAGACCATCGACTATCTCCGCAGTGTGCCGGGGTTCGCGAATGTCGGTGACCCGGAGGCCCGCGAGCGTTTCTTCGGGTGGCTGCGCGCCTTTCGATTTGATTGTGAGGTGCGCTCGGCGCCGGAAGGCACGGTGTTCTTCCCCAATGAGCCCGTCGTGCAGATCCATGGGTCGCTCCTGCAGGGGCAGCTGGTAGAGACCTACCTGCTCAGCGTGCTCAATTTCCCGACGCTCGTCGCCCGCAAGGCTGCGCGTGTGAAGCTGGCCGCGGGAGGCCGCAAGCTCGTGGACTTTGGCACGCGCCGCGCCCACGGTCCGAGCGCGGGCCTTGCGGCGGCGAGAGCGGCGTACATCGCAGGTTTTGACGGCACCTCCAACGTGCTGGCGGGTCAGCGCCTCGGCGTCCCCATCGTCGGCACGGCCGCGCACGCATACACCATGGCGTTCTCCGCGGAGGCGGACGCGTTTGCGCACTACCTGGCGACCTACCCGCACTCCACCACACTGCTCATCGACACCTACGACACGCTGCGCGGAGCCGACCGGGCCGCGGACCTCGGCACCGCAGTCGGCGGTGTCCGGCTCGACTCGGGCGACCTCGGCGCCCTGGCCAAGGAAGTCCGGACCCTGCTCGACGCGCGCGGACTGCCCGACACCAAGATCGTGGCATCCAGCGATCTCAATGAGTACAAAATCCGGGATCTCATCGCGGACGGCGCCCCCATCGACACGTTTGGCGTCGGCACCGAGCTCGTCACGAGCCGCGACGACCCGACGCTGGCCGGCGTGTACAAACTGGTCGAAAAACGCCTCGGGGAAGAGCTCATGCCGACCATGAAGTTCTCGTCCAGCAAACCGAGCTACCCCGGACGCAAAGACCTCTACCGCGTGGTGGATCTCCACGGACGTGTCGCCGCCGGTATCCTCACCCAAGTGGGCGAGCCGCCGCCGACCATGTCTGGCGGGGACCGGATGATCAGCGTGCTGGAGACCGTGTTTGCCAACGGTGCACCGGTCGGCGACGCACCGAGTCTGGAGGAGGTTCGCGCCCACGCGCAGCGGCAGGTGGCCACCCTCCCTGAGGCCCTCCGCGGACTGGACGGCGACGCGCCCGATGGCCCTGGGTTCCTCGTCTCGCCCGCGACCACGCGCAAGATCCAGCAATGCCAGGAGCGCTTCGCTGTGGAACAGGCCTGACGCATCGGCTAGGCTCGCCCCCAGCGCGCCCGCCACCCGGACCACCTTGGACCACCTGGAATGCACCGTGTCGCCGCCATTTTGATGCTCGTCCCCACCCTCGTCGGCTGCCCCGGTGACGAGGGCTCGTGCCCGGAGGGGAACCTCGGCTGCGACGACGGCGGCAAGCGCGTGGTCGGCGGGGGCGACGACACAGCCCGCGGTGTCATCGGCCAGTGGGAACTCGACTACGTCGTCGTCGCCAGGGACTCCGTGCAACGCCCTGTCGAGGTGGCTGAGGTCACGTGGAACCTGGAGATCTACGCCGCCAGCCAGAACGAGTTCACCGACCTGTACGACGTGTCGGCGTTGGTCACTGGAGGCTCGCTGTGTGTGCTGACCTCCGGCGACTTTGCTTCCGGTGACACCGGCTGCGCCGAGATCGGCGACCTGCTCACGGGCGATTGCGCCAACCACAGCTGCACGCGCGTCATCGATCGCGCCGTCACCGGTCGGTACGACCCGGTCACGCGGACATTCGACTTTGGTCGCCAACTGCTGGAGGGCTTTGTCGCGGACCAGGAGGCGGGCTACTTCGAGGTGAGCGCCAACCTCTTCCACGATGCGCTGCCGGAGGACGGCACCGAGGTGGAGGACTGCGGGGAAAACTGCTTCGTCTCCCTCGTACCCGCCGGATTATTCGCCGACACGTGGCAGACCTACGCTGGCGAGACCCGACGCAGCCGATTCAAGCGGGTGTCAGCGCGCGCGCGAGCGACCGCACCACCACCGGAATCTGAGCTTGCGCTCGCCATCGGGGACGAGGCCGCTACCTCCCGGATTCTGCTTGGCGACTATGGCCTCCGGGTCTTGTTCTACGAGGACGCGGACGAGGTGCGGACGCAGGTCGGCGAGCTCGCCTACCAGATGGAGATCTTTGAGGTCCGGCCCATCGGCACTGTGGGCGAGTACCAGTGGCTTGGCGGCATCGAAGCGGACTCGCTGTGCTGGGCGGTGGACGCTGGGGGACAATGCGACCCGTTTGACCGCGTGTCCCTCGGGCGCTGCGCATCGGTCTGCGCCCCCGAAGCGCAGTATGCGGTGACCGGTTTCTACAATGAGTTCACCGGCGTCTTGCGGATGAACCGCGTCAACGTCGGGATGTACGCCGGCGGCGACGACAGCTTCCTCTCGGTCTCGGTCTCCATCCACATCGAGGGCGACTCGGAGTTCGACGAAGACGGACTGGCCCACCGCGAGTGCACGGACACCTGCAACTGGTCACTGACGACCGGCGGCGCAAACCCTGACGGGCTGGTCGCGCCAGCAACCGGCAGTCTCATGGCTGTGGCCGCGGAGAAAATCCCATGAAATTCCTCGCTACAGTTGCGTTGGTCGTGGCGCTCGTGGGCGCTTCGGCTTGCCAACAAGAAGGGACCTGCAACGACGGCAGCCTGGGTTGCAGCGACACAGGTCGAGTCGGCGGCAACAA